>JBMLRK010000530.1:0-2431 GCA_049241065.1 Spirosomataceae bacterium | reverse complement strand
ATCCAAATTGGTTTGGAATAGGTAATACCCAATATCCTAACCATGGACGACCCATATGAATTACAGGGAACAAACCTGCTTGAACTACCGAGAAGATTGTCATCGCCTCAGCAGAACGGTTAATCGCCATTCTCCAACGTTGACGGAATAATAACAATACCGCAGAAATCAAAGTACCTGCGTGACCGATACCTACCCACCAAACGAAGTTGGTAATATCCCAGGCCCAACCAACAGTTTTGTTAAGACCCCAGGTTCCGATACCTGTAGAGATGGTATAAACGATACAGCCTATTCCCCAAAGGAATGCTGCCAAAGAAATTGAAAAAACGGTCCACCATTGTTTGTTGGCTCTTCCTTCTACAGGAGCAGCAACATCAACAGTTACATCGTGATAAGTTTTATCACCTATAACTAATGGCTTTCTAATGGGTGCTTCGTAATGAGACGACATAATCCTATATAGTGTTTCTTATTAATTTAATGATTAGTTATTTCTAACTTTTACGTGATAGAATACATTCGGCTTCGTTCCAACATGCTCCAACAAGTGGTACATACGGTTGCTCTCTGCCAATTTAGCCACATCACTTTCTTTGTTGTTAACATCACCAAACACCATAGATCCTGTGCTACAAGCTGCAGAACATGCGGTTTCAAATTCGTTAACATCTACTGGACGACCTTCACGTTTTGCTGTCAAAATAGTCAATTGTGTTTTTTGGATACACATAGAACATTTCTCCATAACCCCACGTGAACGAACGTTAACATCTGGATTCACAACCATACGACCTAAATCGTCATTCATATGGAAATCGAATTCACTGTTGTTGTTGTACAAGAACCAGTTGAAACGACGTACTTTATACGGACAGTTGTTTGCACAATAACGGGTACCTACACAACGGTTGTACGCCATTTGGTTCTGACCTTGACGACCGTGTGAAGTTGCTGCTACTGGACATACAGTTTCACAAGGAGCGTGGTTACAGTGTTGACACATGATCGGTTGGAAAACCACTTGAGGATTGTCTGATGGATTCTCCATTTGACCAAATCCACCTAATGATCCTTTATCACCGAATAAACCATCAAATCCTTCTTTTTTCTCAACATCTTGAGCAAAAGTTTCTTCTGATGAATAGTAACGGTCAATTCTTAACCAGTGCATATCACGGCTTCTTCTTACTTCTGATTTACCAACTACTGGTACGTTGTTTTCTGCATGACATGCAATCACACAAGCTCCACAACCTGTACAGCTATTTAAATCAATAGATAAGTTAAAGTGATGTCCGATTGAACGATCAAAAGATTCCCATAAGTCTACTTTTGTAGCTTCTGTTTCTTTGTGATCTAAAGATACCATTGGAACTGGATTCCAAATTTCAGCATCTTTAGTTTTGAAAACTTCTAATGTCGTTTCTTTAACGATGTCTCCACGACCCATTAAAGTTTTATGCGACTGTACACAAGCAAATTCGTGTTCTCCTGATTCTGGAGTAACAGTTACTGACTGTACATTATTGAAGTCTTTGTATAAAGCGTAAGCATTAACACCTACTTGCATTTCTTCTTTTAAAGCGGCTTTTCTTCCGTAACCAAAAGCTAAACCTACTGTTCCTTTTGCTTGTCCAGGTTGAACGATAACAGGAACATTTTTCAATTCAGCTCCATTAATAGCTAAAGTTACATAGCTACCATTCAAACCTCCATTAGCAACCAAACGGTTTTCTAATTTCCATTCTTTAGCATCGGCTTGTGAAATAGTCACATAGTTATCCCAAGATACACGAGTAATTGGATCTGGGAATTCTTGTAACCATGGGTTGTTGGCTTGTTGGCCATCTCCCATACCCGTTTTGGTATACAACACCAATTCAATACCATTCGATTTTGAACCTGCCAATGCATTTGCAGCACCTGCGTAATCAGCAGTTCCTCCTGCTAAACCAGCACCGCCATAAACAGCAACACCATCATGTAAGGTTTGGTTCCAACTTGCATTTCCTAAGAAACCAGCTGAACCTGCTCTTAAATAATCATAGTAATTACCACTTACTCCATTCCATGACATTAAAGCCTCTTGGAATTGTTTTGTATTGAACAAAGGACGAATCGTAGGTTGCGTTAAAGAATAGGTTCCTTTAGTCAACACATGATCATTCCATGATTCTAAATAATGAGGAGCCGCAGCAGCAATTTTAGATTTAGCAGCTGTTTCATCTTCACGTTGAGTGAAAGAAACAGACAATTTTACTTTACCAAGGGCTGCTCCAAAAGCTTCTCCATTTGCTAAAGTGTATACTGGATTAACACCACTCATAATAAGCGTGTGAACGTTTCCAGCAGTCATATCTTTTATCAATTGTGCCACTTGTGCATCATTACCTTTACGAGTGTAACGAATACCAGCAGTTGCTAAGGC
>JBMLRK010000529.1:0-1205 GCA_049241065.1 Spirosomataceae bacterium | reverse complement strand
AAAATGAGCAAACCTAAAGTATTATTAGCATTTTCGGGAGGTCTGGATACCTCTTATTGTGTAAAGTATTTATCTGACGAACGTGGTTACGAAGTACATGCGGCTTTGGTGAACACAGGTGGTTTTTCAGAAGCAGAATTAAAAGATATTGAGCAAAAAGCATTCGGCTTAGGGGTTGCTTCATACAAGACCTTAGACGTTGTTCAAAAATATTACCACGAGTGTATCCGTTACATGGTGTTTGGTAACGTGTTGAAAAACAATACCTACCCACTTTCAGTATCGGCAGAACGTGTATTCCAAGCAACGGCTATCGCTGAATATGCCAACGAAATTGGTGCAACAGCAATCGCTCACGGAAGTACAGGAGCTGGAAACGACCAAGTACGTTTCGACGTGGTATTCCGTATTTTATGCCCAGAGGTTGAAATCATTACGCCAATCCGTGATATGCAACTTTCTCGTGAAACTGAAATTGAATATTTGAAAGCAAAAGGTGTGGTGCGTGACTGGACGAAATCGACTTATTCAATCAACAAAGGACTTTGGGGTACTTCTGTAGGTGGAAAAGAAACCTTGACTTCTAACGGTTATTTACCAGAAGAAGCGTGGCCAACTCAGGTAACTAAAACAGGTGAAGAGGTAGTTACCTTACAATTTGAAAAAGGTGAATTAGTTGGTCTGAATGGCGAAGCAATGTCTCCTGTAGAAGCAATTGTTAAATTAACAGACATCGCTGCTCCTTATGGCGTAGGTCGTGACATTCACGTTGGCGATACCATCATTGGTATTAAAGGACGTGTAGGTTTTGAGGCATCAGCTCCTTTGTTAATTATCAAGGCTCACCACTTATTGGAGAAACATACCCTAACAAAACAACAACTATACTGGAAGCAAAACATTGCTGAAATGTATGGAACGATGTTGCACGAAGGACAATTCTTAGACCCAGTAATGCGTAACTTTGAAACCTTCTTGGCAGATACACAAGATAACGTAACGGGTTCAGTAAACATCCAATTAGCTCCTTACCGTTATTATGTAACAGGTATCGAATCGAAATACGATTTGATGTCATCGGTATTTGGTTCTTATGGAGAAATGAACAATGCTTGGTCTGGAGAAGATGTTCGAGGTTTCTCGAAAATCGTTTCTAACCAAACGATGATTCACCGTAAGGTTAGCGACCATGCGGCTAATAACTA
>JBMLRK010000528.1:0-11350 GCA_049241065.1 Spirosomataceae bacterium | reverse complement strand
TTTTTGAAAAAATACCAATTAAAATCCATTTTTATTATCCCCCTTTCTGATGTACTTTTGTGTATAAATTATTGAACATTTTGAATATTTAAGACCTCTTTTTACTTGATATTAAGAGATTTTGTAATTTTCACGTTCAAGAACGATTCAATTTCTCAAATTACAAAAATGGAATATAGAATAGAAAAAGACACGATGGGTAAGGTAGAAGTACCAGCTCACGTTTATTGGGGTGCTCAAACACAACGTTCAATCATGAACTTCCCGATTGCTCAAGACATTAACAAAATGCCAAAGGAAATTATTGCCGCTTTTGCTTACTTGAAAAAAGCAGCAGCAATCACGAACTTCGAGGCAGGCGTATTGTCGGAAGAAAAGAAAAACTTGATTGGTCAAGTATGTGACGAAATCTTGGAAGGCAAATTAGCCGATCAATTTCCATTAGTAGTTTGGCAAACAGGTTCGGGTACACAGTCGAACATGAACTGTAACGAAGTAATCGCTTACCGTGCTCACGTAATCAACGGCGGTAGTTTAATGGACGAAACGAAGGTAGTTCACCCGAACGACGACGTTAACAAATCGCAGTCATCAAACGATACATTCCCGACGGCTATGCACATTGCGGCATACAAAATCTTATTGGAAGTAACCATTCCGGGAATCAAAAAATTAAGAGATACCTTAGACCGTAAGGCGAAAGAATTCAAAAACGTAGTTAAAATTGGACGTACCCACTTTATGGATGCGACTCCTTTAACATTAGGACAAGAATTCTCTGGTTATGTGTCGCAATTAGACCACGGTTTACGTGCTATCAACCATACCTTAGAGCATTTAGCAGAATTAGCGTTGGGTGGTACAGCAGTAGGAACGGGTATCAACACGCCAGCAGGATATTCTGAAAACGTAGCAAAACACATTGCTGCTTTGACAGGCTTACCTTTCGTAACGGCTGAAAATAAATTTGAAGCCTTAGCTGCTCACGATGCTATCGTTGAAACACACGGAGCCTTGAAAACCGTAGCGGTTAGCTTAATGAAAATTGGTAACGATGTACGTATGTTATCGTCTGGCCCTCGTTCGGGTATTGGCGAAATCTACATTCCAGACAACGAGCCAGGTTCTTCAATCATGCCAGGAAAAGTAAACCCTACGCAGTGCGAAGCCATGACCATGGTAGCAGCTCAAGTAATGGGTAACGACGTAACTATCGGTATTGGTGGTTCTAACGGGCATTTTGAATTGAACGTATTCAAACCAGTAATGATTTATAACTTCTTACACTCAGCTCGTTTGATTGGTGACGTTTGTGTTGCCTTCAACGATAAATGTGCAGAAGGTATCCAACCATTACACGAAAATATCAAAAAGCACGTAAACAACTCGTTGATGTTGGTAACGGCTTTAAACCCTAAAATTGGGTATTACAAAGCGGCAGAAATTGCACAAACAGCTCACAAAAATGGCTCTACTTTGAAAGAAACAGCCATCGAATTGGGTTATTTAACAGCAGAAGAATTTGACGCCTGGGTGAAACCAGAAAATATGTGCGGCGACATTAACGTATAGACTTTAGCTAACACACCAAAAAGAGCTTATCCGAAAGGATAGGCTCTTTTTTTATACCCTCATTCTTAATGGATTTCATTTTTTAGGTTAAAGTAGTAGTTCTCTGAAGGTATGATTTTATAGAATATGATTTATTCTTTATAAAATATTACCATTTTATGATAGTGATTAATCAATTATTTATTATGTTTGTCATGTTAAATGTAGGTGAGTTACCTACAAATCACTCAAAAACAATCTTGTAATAATCATGAAAAACAGTAAGATGAAAGTAGCCTTATTGCTTAGCAGTATGGTATTAGGTGTGTGTACGCTAAATTCTTGTGAGCAGCGTGCTGACAATCAAATCAACCCTGCGAGTAGCACTGCTTCTGAGGAGGTATCGGCTGGAGAAGTAACAGCGAGTGGAGGAACTTATACCGCAAAAGTAAATGGGGCAACGGTTTACACGGGGACTGGTTACATTGCAGCAATTCAGGCGGCAATAAATGGATTAACGGCTGGTCGTACAGCCAAAGAATGGGTAACGATTAAAAACTCTGGTAGTTCTGGTAGTTCGGGAGGAGCTTTGAAATATGTTAACTTGCCGAGTAATACAGGCTTAGATTTTAGTAATACGACCTTTACGTGTAATAGTGGAGATGCCCTAATTGTACCTGTTTGGTCGGATAGAAAAACGAATATTGAGGTAAAAAACCTCAAAGTAGTGGGAAATCCCCGATATGGAATTTGGTTTAAGGGTTGTACTAAAATGAATATTAGTAATATCACGATGAACTTGACTGCACCAGCTGCTGATTTAGGTTTGGGTATTCGGGTAGATAACAGTACTGCTGCAACCAGTAACCTAACGATTAGCGGAACAATTAACATTACAGGAGGTGATAACTCCGTAGAAACATACGGTGTGGATGGTTTCACTATTGGAAATGTAACGAGTAGCAATAATGCTGCTTGTGGTGTGTTATTGAATAAATCAAAAAATGGTACTGTCGGAACTGTAACAGGTAATGGAAACAGTACAACGGGTTCTACGGTTGGCTATGCGACTTTCAGAGTTGCTAACAGCAACGGGCCAAATGTAACTTGTGCTAAAGTATATTCTCGTAATAGTGGTCGTGGATTCTTCAGTGTTACGGGAAGTAACGGGACTACCGTAACCACCGTAGATATTGCTGGTACTGCTTTACAAGGAATTTTGTTGCAGGATGCTTCAAATACAAAAGTACTGGGAGGTACTGTTACTGGTGGAAATCCAAATGTTCAACATCAAAATGCTACTAGTTGTTCTACTAAAGTGAATGGGCAAACTTATACTGCTGTAAATGGTATTTGGTAATCTATGGTGATACGAGCTACTGAGGAATATAGTCTCCTTAGTGGCTCGTATTTTTAGTTAGGCAGTTTTTTCTATTACGATGAATAAGTTTTCTTTTTTTCTAGTACTAACAGTATCGGCTATTCTCGTTCTGATACACGCTTGTAATAACACTACTTCAACCGTTACCACACATGATAAACCTGCGGTGAGTAAAAAAATGACTTCAGTCCCGGCAGAGGTGACCTTGTTTATTAAGAATCAACTTCCCCAAGTCAAACTTGTACAGCTTTCTGATTATAATCCCCTTTGGTGGTCTTTCTATGACCGTACTGTTAATCCTTTTTATGTAGCGATTGATTTAGATGACAATGGACAAATTGATCACGCACTGCTATGTCATTCTCATAATAAGGTTCAGTTACTGGTGTTACTGGCTTCAGGAAAAACTTTTCGTACTTGGTTTGCTCCAGATTTTTCAAAAATCACGAACGGAAACCTTCTTGAATTTGGTCTTAGCGTTCAGATGCCTGGGCAAATTGACGTTGTGAAGCCCTATACAAAATCTCTTATTTTGAAAAATAATGGACTTTTAGTGAGCAATTATGAAATGGCAAATCGAATTTATTATTACGAAAAGGATACCATCAATTTATTTACCATGCAACATGAAAGGTAGTTCTACACAGTTATTATTTACGTTGTTATTAGTCGCTATGTGTTTATTTGTTGCTTGTGATAGCGATAAAACTATGCGTGACGTAGAAGGAAATGTATATAAAACCGTGCGAATCGGTAATCAGGTTTGGATGGCAGAAAATCTTCGAGTGAGTCATTTCAAAAATGGAGATTTGATTAAAAATGTACAAGATAACAGTGCTTGGAATCAGTCTGATTCGGCCGCATATTGTATCTACAACAATTCGAATGCGTATGATAAAATCTATGGAAAGCTATATAATTGGCATTGTATTAACGATGAAAGAGGGTTAGCACCTAAAGGTTGGCATATTCCTTCTGAAACAGAAATCGTTGAACTAATCGAAGTCCTAGCATCGGATACCAGTGCTGCCTCCTTAATGAAAGAAGCGGGAACATCTCATTGGTTGACCTATGCAGAAGATAGTAGTAAGGATATAGGGTTTAATGCCTTACCAGCAGGATACCGTATGGACGATGGTTCTTTTCATACCCTAAAAAGCAATGCCTATTTTTGGACTGAAACAGCAAGTTATGAGATGTTTCACTGGAGTTCACGTTTGTACCGTGGTTTTGCGGATGTAAAACGGGAGCCGTATTACATGAAATATGGATTGTCTGTTCGGTGTATTAAAGATGCCCCCTAGTATTTAAACCTACTCGCTCTTAGGCAAGTTTGCTTTGGCAGCCTTTGCTTGTTGGCGTAAATATTTGAGATAGATACCTTCTATTCGTTCTCTAGCCCATGGAGTTTTACGCAAAAAAGTCAAGCTAGACTTAATACTTGGGTTTTCGGTAAAACAACGGATGTTTACAAACGTAGCCAAGGTTTCGAATCCGTAATGATTTACCAGTTCGGTAAGGAGGGCTTCTAAGGTGATACCGTGTAGGGGATTATTTGCTTGTTTGGCTTCCATATTGTGCTTTAATTTTGAACAAAATTACGCAAACTTCCTGATTTTCAACTTAATCTATGAGAGCTTTATCTCTTTGTATTGATAATGTGTTGATTACTAAAGGGTTATTTTGATAAGTGTAGGGTCGTCGTACCCAAAACCATAATAGTCCCATCGCTGTTGTTTTCGGCAGCTATGGGACTATTATTATGTTCCTAATGTCTAAAATTATAGATTAGGAGACAGAGCTAATAAACGATGTTGCAAATCAATAATTTGTCTCTGCATATCCAAAACGTCTTCGGTTTTCAAAATTACATAACCCGCTTGAGGCTCATGCACATTGGTGAAGGTCGGAATATCGGATTCGCCTGTTAGGAATGCGACCGAAACATTAAGTGTCTTGGCAATTCGATCTAATTGAGAATACTTTGCATCGTTACGATTTAAAATTGCGTGTAATGTTGCTTCGGTAATATTCGACTTAATTGCCAATTGAAGAAGAGTCATACCCTTTTCAGCGATAAGTACCCTGATTCTGTCTTCAATTCGTTTCATAGATTGTGTGTGTGTTTATGTAATGAGTACTAAAAAAATGAGTTGTATGGCAATTGCTATTTATCTAGTATTGATAATTTTTGATTGCAGATACAAGGATTACAATAGTAAAGATTTCAATCTGAATCTTTTGCAAAGAAATAGGTTACAAAAGAAACGTAAGTAGATAATGTAATAAATTAATAGAGTCCTACTGCAAAAAAATATACTCAATAAAAATGAGTCCTGTGTTGAATGTGCTTGTTATGACACCTAATAAATCCAGTTCCTTTAATAATTATATTTTCAATATCCAGATAAGATAAAATTATCAGACCGTTTTATCCTTAGTGGATAACAGGAATGGAAAGAGTAATAATGATTTATCGGTTGCTGTTTTTTTTCTACTTATCTAAATCTGTAAAGTATATCCTGTTACTTTAAGTTAAAGTGATTACAAATGTAAAAATAATGCATTTATGCTCCTTAGCGAAATAAAAAAACATTCTTCTGGAATGTTAATCTGTAAAATTAGCAATCTTATCTTGGATGTTCTCCTGCCTTGTGAGGTGTCACTTAGGATAAGATTGCTAATCATTCAGGTGTTAAAATACCATTTGTGAATATATTTTTTTGAAGGAATTGAATTCAATTTCTAAAATTTTGAATTCTTCTTCGAATCCCTCAAAGTTACATACCTTGGCTTTTTCTTCGATAATACGTGTGATTTCGTGCAAACGCATAGCACCTAACGTTCCTGAGTTTCCTTTTAGGGTATGAAGTTCACTCTGCACCGTTCTACAGTCATTTTCTTTATATCCTGTAAGGGCATTATTAATCTGCTCTTCTGCTTCTTCGATAAATCCTTCTAAGATACTGCTTACAAAACTCATTTCCCCACCCACGCTATCTGCCAATTGCTGAATGATTTCTTGATCTATTACTTCAAATGCGTTCAACAAATCAGCTATACTTTTTTCTTTAGGCTTTTCTTCTTTTACCTCTGTTTTACCCTGTGCGTGGTCTGTTTGTTTAGGCTGTTTGACTTTGTTTCTGTCCATCCATTCCTGCACTTTTCGAACCAAAATTTCAGCACGGATTGGTTTTGGCACATAGTCATTCATGCCAGCAGCCAAGAAACGGTCACGATCTTCTTTCATGGCGTAGGCTGTCATGGCAATGATTGGCGGAAGTGGCACAGGTAAGTTACGCAAATGACCTGTGGTTTCTACTCCATCCATTTCTGGCATTTGAATATCCATTAATACCAAATCGAAGCTTTTGTTTTTGGCTTCTCCTTCTAGCAAGCCCGTAGCTATTTGCATTGCCTCAATGGCTTTTTTACCACTATCGGCGGTGATGACTTCACAGCCTGATTTTTTGAGGATTTCACTGGCTACTTTGCGGTTTGTAGCGTTGTCGTCCACCAATAAAATATGCGGATGAATATCTTTAAAGTGATTCAGTACTTGGAAGTGCGTTTCGTTTTTCTGAATCATAATTGGACTAATGTCCGTTTGTTTTACTTCAATAATAAACCAGAAGGTGCTTCCCTGTCCCCATTCTGACTCTACGCCAATATCGCCTTTCATTAAACGGCAAAGCTGTTTCGAAATGGCAAGTCCTAAGCCTGTTCCACCAAATGATTTTTTGGTAGAATTGTCCACTTGTTGGAAGGCATTGAACAGCATTTTTAAGTTTTCTGCCGTGATTCCGATGCCAGAATCTTTTACCTCTACTTTGATTCGGTTGAATTTTCCACGTTTTTCGAGTAACGAAACCGTGATGTCAACATCGCCATTTTCGGTAAATTTAAGTGCATTGGACGTGAGGTTCGATAAAATTTGTAGCAAGCGAGTTTCGTCTGCAATGATGTATGCAGGGAGGTTTTCGCCAAATTTACAGTTGATACGATTGCCTTTATTGGCTGCAATTTGCGAGAATAAGGCTTGCAAACGATCGAACACATCTTTAAAGACAATTGGGGCTTCGTGCAAGACCATTTTACCCGCCTCAATTTTTGCCAAATCCAGAATGTCATTCAAAATATGTAATAAGGTTTCAGACGATTTTTTGATGGTCAGAACATAATCGTGCTGTTCGTCGTCGAGTTTGGTATCGTTCAATAAGTCAATCATTCCGATTACTCCGTTCATCGGCGTACGGATTTCGTGACTCATATTTGCCAAGAAACGCTCTTTTACTTTCAAAGAACGTTCTGCTTCTTCTTTGGCTTTTACAATGTCTTCTTGGTATTTTTTCAGGTCGGTAATATCTCGCCCAATACCTGACACTTCTTCAATTTTTCCGCTGTTCAGCAAAATTGGGTTTAGGTACACTTCTACCCATTTTTCTTCCCCTAAATTGCCTTCTAACTCAATTTCGAAATGTTGTTGTTCGCCTCTAAACGCCGCTTTGTACATTTCTTCCAGTACTTTTCGGTTGTTTTTAGCCACCATTTTAAAGCCTAGTTTCTCGGTACTGAGGGTCAATTGTGGGCTAACATTTAGTTGACCTTTAATTAATTTGACGTATTCTTGGTTGAAAGAAGTGAGTAACATTTTGCGGTTAACCGACCACATTAAGTGGGAACTTCCTTCGAAAATAGCGTTCAAACGAGCCGTTTCACGAGCAAGGGCATCTTCCGATTGCTTACGAGCGATGGCTAAGGCAACTTGTCCCGAAATAAAGTCAAGTAATTCTAAATCTCGTTGTTCAAATTTATTCCGACGTTCATACGATTTTACCCCAATGATACCTGTCACACGGTCACCAATACGCAAAGGTACGCAGAGCATTACTTTTGGTACAATTCCATAGAGATAGATTTTTTTCTCCAGAGCCAGTTCTTCAATGTCCTCATCGGTCAAAATCATTGGCTTATTGTGCATAATGGCATATTCCGTTAGCCCATTTCCCAATCGTCGTTTGGTAAAATGCACACGGCTATCGAAGTACTCATCTACATAATAAGGGAAATACAAAAAGCTCTTTTGTGGGTCGTATTGAGCAATAAAGAAGTTTTTAACATCAATTACTTCACCCAATTCTTTGTGAATATTAGCGTATAAATCATCCAGATTGGTTGAATAAATAGCTGTTTGGGCAATGCTTGCGTATAATTTCGAAGCACGTTCTGCACGTACTTTGGCTGTTGAGTTATGGAAAATACAACGGAAGGCGGTAGCTTTTCCGTTTTCATAACGACAGTTGACAGAACCTGTAAGATATAAGCGACGACCATCTTTTCTACGGAAAACGGTTTCAAAATCAGGGATTTTGTCCCCGTTTCTAATCCGTTCAAAACGTTCTAGTGACTCGTTGGCAAAATTAGGATGTAGGACATCCCGAATATTGAGGTTTCCAATTTCGTCAGAGGCATAACCCATCTGGTCTTGCCAAGCCTTGTTTACATATAAAAAACGTCCCGAAATCCCGATAATCTGGATTAAATCGGTGGTATTATTGACTAAATCTTGAAGTTGTGAATTGGATTTTGAAAGGGCTTCGGCAACTTTTCTACGTTCTGTTACGTCTTCCCCAATGATAGTCAGGTATTTACTTTCCTCAAAATCATTGAACATCACAGAGTTGAGTTCTATGTGACGAAGTTGCCCCGACTTGGTGAGCATCGTGCGTTCTTTCTCCTCAAAAATACCCCCTTTTTCGATAGCAACCGTGAAGGCAGACATACGTTCTTCCTTTTCGTCAAGGTTTACCAAAACATCAAAAAAGTTTTTATCTTTCAATTCGGTTTCTGTCCAACCTAAGATTTTACAAGCGAATGGGTTCGTATAGACAATCGTACCGTTTGCTCCCAAAATCATTCCGAATAAGTTGAGGCTTTCAACTGTTCTTTGTAAATCTTGAATCGTGGAGGTACTTGTTTTGTGTTCGTCTTCAATACTTTCCAGAACGTGTAGCTCTTTCTTTAAATGACGAATTTCGGTAATTAACTCCTCTTTGGATTTATGTGACCAACGCATAGTGAAATCAAGTTTATTTCAGTTCGACTTGTTAAATATCCAAGCCGACTAGGGTGTTTTATTAGTTAGACGACTCTGTTACAGGTGAATTTGCTGTTTTAAAGTAAATATAATCGCTTAATTTACGAAATTCGATGTAATTTTGGGTATTATAAATTTAATTAATTAGCGAGTGGTGTAAAATTAAGTGCTTAGGCTTGATGTTCACAGGATTAATTCTTTCAAAATCGAAAAGACGCTGTGAATAGTTCGAATAAAACTTAATACAAAGCCCTCCTTTACTCCTTTATTCATTGGAAAAAGTAAGAGCAAAAAAGAATTTAGGGCAACATTTCTTGCGTGATTTGGGTGCAGCTCAACGGATTGTAGAGCTACTTTCTTGTCATGGCGGTTATACAAAAGTCTTAGAAATAGGCCCAGGGATGGGTGTCCTTACACAGTATTTACTTCAACATCAGGAATATGAAACCTCTGTTGTTGAACTAGACCGTGAGTCCGTAGCATATTTACAAGTACATTATCCAGCCTTGTCTCCACGTATTCATTCAGCCGATTTTTTACACTTAAAATTGGATGAATTACTTGGTGGGAATCCCTTTGCCATTGTAGGAAATTTTCCTTATAACATTTCGTCTCAAATTTTATTTAAAGTGCTAGATTATAAAGATTTAGTGCCAGAAGTGGTGGGGATGTTTCAGAAAGAAGTAGCTGTGCGTATTGCCTCAAAACCCGGGAATAAAGACTACGGTATTTTGAGTGTATTGTTACAGGCATTTTATGATATTGAGTACAGCTTTTCGTTACCTCCAGAAGCGTTTGACCCACCTCCAAAAGTAAATTCAGGGGTGATTCGTCTGAAACGAAATGGCGTGACGGATTTAGGTTGTGACGAAAGTAAGTTTAAAGCAGTCGTGAAAATGGGCTTTAATCAACGTCGCAAAACCTTACGGAATGCCTTGAGAGCCTTACAAATCGCAGACCATCCTTTGTTGAACAAACGAGCAGAACAATTGGGCGTTGCCGATTTTATCGAATTGACCCAATTAGTAGGTTCGGGAATTGTTCCAACTGTGGAGATTGCTGAAGAAGAATAGTACAAAACGGACAAATTGCTAGGGTAATTTGTCCGTTTTTTTTAGGGTCAACGGGTCAATGGGTTTTAACCCGTTGAATACCAGAATATGACTAGTGAACGGGTTAAAAACCCGTTGACCCTTTAGAATCTGTTGAATACCGATTTGTTATGGTTAACTATTCAGGTTGACTTTATGCAACGGATTAAAACCCGTTGACCCCATTTTAAACCTTAACGTTATGACAAAACACTTTTCAAATACGAACATACGGCAGTTCGTTTTTATTTTCCTGATTCTACTATTAGGAGGTTTATTAGCCTGGAATCTTCAAGGATTTTTGCCAGCCTTATTGGGTGCTTATACGCTCTATGTTTTGTTACATCAAGGAATGGTGCAGCTTACGGAACGCTTTAAGTGGAAAAGTTCGAGGGCGGCTTTTTGTTTGATGTTGGGTTCGCTGTTGGTATTGGCTATCCCACTTTATTTTTTAGGACAAATTATTTTTAACCTATATCCGCTAATAGTTCAGCAATATCATCCCATTTTCGAGGCGATTAAAGCCTTCACCGAAGGACTCGAAAAGCGATTTGATATGAAGATTTTTGATGAAAAAGCCCTTACTCAACTGTCCACATGGGCTACCACTACGGCAAGAGAAGTGTTGAGTACAACGTTTAACGGCATTGCAACTCTGGCAATGATGTACGTTTTTCTGTACTTTATGCTCACCGATAGAGAACATTTAGAGCGAGGATTTTTACGCTATATGCCCCTAAAACGTAAAAATGCCGAGTTTGTAAAAGAGGAACTGAACAAAGCGGTTTTTTCAAATGCCGTAGGAATTCCTGTCATTGCTTTAGTACAGGCATCAGCGGCATTGGTGATGTACCTTATTTTGGGTGTACCCAATCCGATGTTGTGGTTTGTGGTAACATTTATTGCTTCGATGATTCCAATTGTGGGGTCAATTTTGGCTTATGTGCCTGTGAGTATTTTACTTTACACGACTAAAGGTTCAACCCAAGCGATTATTATGCTGGCGTATGGTTTATTAGTCATTGGTTCAGTCGATAATATTTTTAGAATTTGGTTACAGAATAAACTAGGCGATGCTCACCCTTTGGTAACGCTGTTTGGGGTAATTGTTGGCTCGCAACTATTTGGCTTTATAGGTCTGATTTTTGGTCCTATTCTTATTTCTACGTTTGTGTTATTTTTGAAAATTTATCAATTGGAATTTCCTTCGGAGGAAGGGGAGGAGTAGGT
>JBMLRK010000527.1:0-2056 GCA_049241065.1 Spirosomataceae bacterium | reverse complement strand
TTCACATTGGCTAAAGGGTTTTTGTCTAGGACAAATTTGCTTCCTTTTTTGCTTAATGTAAGGGTGTGTAACACGTTGTCTGATGGCAAACAGATTTTTCCTTTTAGGCTCGTGCTATTGGCTGAATAAGGAATTAATTCGATGTTTGTCCAGTCTAAATCTTTGGTCGATTGGGCTACTTTTAAGTGAGGTAACACGGCTCCATCACGTACCATCATCACGACTGATAACGCACCGCCTTCGATGGTATGCCATCCTGTGTTATAGCTCTTACCTGTTTGGTAATCAATCCATTGACCTTTTGGCAAATAGACTTGTCTGCTTTTTGAATCTTGTTCAAACAAAGGAGCAACCAAGATGTCTGACCCAAACATATATTGGTTGTCGATTTGCCAAGCACCTGCATCGTCTGGGAATTCGATAAACAAGGCACGCATCATTGGCAATCCTTTTTCCGAGGCATTTTTCGATTCGGCATAAATGTATGGCATCAATTTATACTTTGTTTCGATGACCGTACGGAAGTTATTCATAAAGTTTGTACCATAATCCCACGGCTCTTTTGGTGGCTGTCCGTGGCAACGAGTGTGCGACGATAAGGCTCCAAATGGCAACCAACGGCGGTATAAATCTTCGGGAGTACGTTGTGTAAATCCACCAATGTCATGACTCCAGAACGAGAATCCACATACCCCTAAAGACAAACCGCCACGCAATTCGGCTTCCATACCCATGTTAGTCGATTCTGCATCGCCTCCCCAGTGAAGTGGGTAGCGTTGCGAGCCAGCCCATGTGCTTCTTGCCCAGATAATGCGTTCGTTGTTGATTTCTTGAGTTAGGTCAGACACCATTTTGTTGTAACGCAATGGGTATAAATTATGCTCGTAAAAACCTGTGCGTCCGTTGGCATAAATTCCTTTGTAAGGAGCAGCTTCACCAAAGTCCACTTTGATAGCCGAAACGCCCATTTTTAATAAGTTGCCGATTTTTTCACGGTACCATTTTTGGGTATTTACGTTTGTAAAATCAAGTACTACGTCTTCGTAAGGGATATTTCCTTTATCGTTTTTGACAAACAATCCTTTATCAACAATTTCTTGGAACAAGTCATTTTTCGGAACGAAGTACGGCAATTGCCAAAGGCAAGTACGGAAACCTTGTTCTTTCAAATCTGAAATCATTTTAACAGGATCTTTAAAACGATTTTTAGAGAATTGATAATCGCAACGCCAATCGGTTTCAAACCAACCCGTATCGAAGTGTAATACATCGGTTGGAATTTTGTTGGCTCTTAATTTTGCGGCGATACTACGTCCATCGTCTTCTGAAAAATACGTAATACGGCTCATCCACAAGCCAAAAGACCAAAGCGGAGGCATCGGGCTTTTGCCAGTTAGGTTGGTGTATTCATCCAAAATATCTTTTGGTTCACCCAAGAAAACGAATAAATCAAGGGCTTCGTCGCCAATCATCAGGGCGTTGGCAGCTCCGTAAGTAGCTCCAAAGTCGCAGGTAATAGGCGTTGACGTGTGCATGAACATGCCATATCCACGGCTACTCATAAAGAACGGAATAGGTTTGTACATTCCGCTGGTTTCGATACCGTTCGGGTCTGAGGTATAAAGGTTTACCTTTTGTCCGTACTTGTTGAATTTCGTGAAAGACTCTCCACAACCAAAGATTTTTTCGTCGGGTGAAATCGTAAATACAGGAGCAACACTACGAGAATAATCTGCTGCACGGCGTACAAAACAGAAAGGCATGGAAGCCGTGTAAGACGATTTGTTATCGGCTACTCCACGAGTTTTAGTCAATAATTTTCCATTGACATCACGGAATTCGATAGCCCATGGATTTTCGGTAATGGTAACAGTTCCATAAGCCGATTTGTATTGGTGACCGCCCGCAATTTTGGTGTATTGCCAAGAATTGTCACGAGTAGGTTCTTTGACCAACATTAACGAAGGCTCGTCTGCTTTGGCAACTGTTCCCGTGGTGGCTCTGATACGGATGGCTTTCGGAGACACAAATTCGATAGAGAAAGGTAACACGGGGT
>JBMLRK010000526.1:0-31900 GCA_049241065.1 Spirosomataceae bacterium | reverse complement strand
ACTTTTAAAGGTTGACTAAGCTCTGAAAGGATTGTTTGTGAAGACACAAACAATGACAACGGGACACAAACAATGGCAACGGATTGTTTGTGAAGACACAAACAATGGCAGACCTACCTAATACCTCCTACCTAAAACCTATCACCTACTACCTCCCTACAAATTCCCCATTGCCATTTGTTTCACGGCATAGTCAACCGAGCGGGCTGCGAAAGCCATGTAGGTTAACGATGGGTTTTGGGTAGAAGTCGAAGTCATACTAGCTCCATCGGTTACAAACACGTTTTTGCAAGCATGTAACTGATTCCATTTGTTGAGCATTGACGTTTTAGGGTCGTTCCCCATACGTACACCGCCCATTTCGTGAATATCCAATCCAGCAGCTTGATGCGAGTCAAACGTTTTGATATTGGTAAAACCAGCCATCTTAAACATTTCTGTCAACTGCGTATGGTAATCCTTAATCATCTTTTCGTCGTTTTCGTCATAGCCGATAGCGATTTTCAACTGCGGTATTCCGAACGGGTCTTTTAAGTTTTTATCCAAAGCCACATAATTACTTTCTTTCGGAATGGTCTCTCCCATCATGTGCGACCCTACGTGCCATTTACCCCATGTCGATTTTCCTAAATTCGCTTTTAGGTCGGCACCCAAGCCACTATAATCGTGTTCCTGACTGCGGTAGGTGTCAAAACCTGCGGCATATCCTCTTAAAAAGTCCGTTTCTTGCTTATGCAAATTGCGGAAACGAGGAATATAACTACCATTCGGACGACGACCATCGGTGGTCATATCGCCAAAACCTTCATATTCTCCCGAAATTCTTGCTCGATAATTGTGGAAAGCTACGTATTTACCGAGTGTCCCGCTATCGTTCCCCAAACCATTTTGGAAGCGGTTGGAAGTAGAATTCAACAAGACCAAATTTGTATTCAGAGCCGCCGCATTTAAGAAAATAATACGAGCATAAAACTCCATCATTTCTTTAGTATGAGCGTCCACCACACGCACGCCTATTGCTTTTCCTTTCTTTTCGTCATAGATAATCGAGTGTACCACCGAATCAGGACGAAGCGTCATTTTTCCCGTTTTCATCGCCCACGGAAGCGTTGACGCATTACTGCTAAAATAACCTCCAAAAGGACAACCACGTTCGCAAATGGTACGGTGCTGACACTGAGCTCTGCCTTGTTGATAGTGAATCGGTTTGGGTTGCGTCAAGTGAGCCGCACGCCCAATAATCACATTACGGTCTTTATAGTTTTTAGAAACCTGTTCTTTGAAATACTTTTCCACACAAGTCATTTCGTGAGGAGGTAAAAACTCGCCATCGGGTAAATTCGGCAAGCCGTCTTTATTCCCTGTAATCCCTGCAAATTTTTCTACATGACTATACCACGGAGCAATATCTTTATAGCGAATTGGCCAATCGACGGCAAAACCATCACGAGCAGGGCCGTCAAAATCGAAGTCACTCCAACGTTGTGTTTGTCTCGCCCAAAGCAAGGACTTTCCTCCTACCTGATACCCACGAATCCAATCGAAAGGCTTTTCTTGTACGTAAGGATGTTCCTTATCTTTTACAAAAAACTGTTCTGTTCCTTCATAAAAAGCATAACACTTACTAACGATAGGATTCTCTGTTTTGACATCCAAATTGACCTGACCACGGTGTTCAAATTCCCAAGGCTGTTTCATCGTCGTTGGATAATCTACGATGTGTTTTACATCCCGTCCACGCTCTAGCACAAGGGTACGCAATCCTTTTCCAGTCAGTTCTTTAGCAGCCCAACCGCCACTAATTCCAGAGCCAATCACGATGGAATCGTAGGTAGCATTTTTTACGTAATCTATATTAAAATTAGCCATGTCTTTTTATTTTTTAACGGGAACACAGCCATAGAAATGTCCAGGTGCGAACTCAAATTTTGCGATATTAGTTAAGTAATATTCCGACTTCATATAGCCGTTAATCGTCATGCCTCTCAACAAGCCATAAAACTCTTTCTGAGCATTATCGCTAGAAGACTCCATTGCTTTTAGCACTGCCAAACGTTGATTGACATCACAAGCAATAAAGCCCTTTCCATGCAATTGATTAGCCAATTGATCGACCGCCAAAATTCCCTGAGTTAATTTTTCTTGCTCAGGTTTTGCATAACAATCTGCCACAATGGTTTGAATGAGTTGATGTACTCCCAAGGACTTTGCCCCAGGCGTATTGGTTTCTGGAATGACAGTTTCTACCAATTCCGCCAGCAGCGTATCTTGCGTAGCAGTTAAAAATGGCTGAGACTGAACATCCGTTGCTGACCAAGCTTTTGCCCAAATCGGTAGCGTCATTAGGCCACCCAAAGTAAAGGCTACTTGTTTAATAGCAGTACGTCTTTTCATGGTAATCGTTATTTTTTATAGAATGCGTTAATTGGGATAGATGGATAGCTCAGGAATAAAGCTGAAATAATCCAAACTCAAATATACATATTTCGATGAAGAAACATACACTGATTTATCGTTTTGAAAACGCCTTGAATCGTTGGGAATTGTACTATTTTTTTTTATTTTTAGGATACCAAACAAAAAAGAAAACAAGCAGTTATTAGTAATGAAATACCTTTTTGGATGAATGTTATGGCATCCAATCTTATGGTTACGCATTAGAACACCTCAACGCTATCAATGTCACATTGGTCAAAGCGTTGCATTTCTATCACATTAAAAACTAGCAACGAAGATGGCACATGCAAGTATTGAATTAATTGAAGCGATTCGTCGCACGGCGAAAAAGCTTTCAGACCAACAAACGCCCTATCAATGGGGACACATGGGAAGTTGTAATTGTGGCAATTTAGCTCAAGAATTAACCCAATTGACCAAAGCGGAAATTCACCAATTTGCGATGCAAGGTCGTGGTGACTGGCGAGAACAAGTGGAAGAATTTTGTCCTACGAGTGGTCTGCCAATGGACTTATTGATTGCCGATATGCTGAATCATGGTCTAACAACGAGCGACTTACAAAATTTAGAACGCCTCTCAGACAAAGGTGTTTTAGCACGTATTGATTTAACTCGTAGAAATCAGTTGCGTCATAATTTTAGAGATGATGTCACTTTATACTTACAAGAGTGGGCCAATATGCTCGAAGAAGAATTTACCGAAACTATTACTTTCGATTTGTCTTTCTTAGAAGAGAAATCAGAGGAAAAAAAAGAAGTCTATCAACTCGCATAAGTAACTCCACTAGGCATACCAATCGAAAGACTTCAACGTATAGTCTTTAAGTAGTATGCCTAGTACTACTACTTACCAAACCTCGCTCCCTAAAAATATTAGTCATTTTTTATAAAAAAGAATCCTTAATATTTGATACTTTCAAACTTAGTTGCTATTATTGCAGTACAAATCACGTATCCGTGATATTCTTCGGTTAGGCCTCTGGATGACAACTGCTTAACATTCATCTTCCATCTCATTTCATGATTTCCAAGATTTGATTTTACGTGTATTAATTTTGTTAGAGTGCCTGTGTAAATAACCACCACATAAATTTCGAGGGCTTTGCTGTGCAAATGCACCTCAACATTGATTTTCGTATGTATAACATTGAAGAATTAGAAATGAAGCTAGTGTCGGAGCTTCGACAAATAGCAGAGGCGTTTGATATCAATCAATTTAAAGACCTACCCAAACAACAGCTCATCTATAAAATACTTGACAAGCAGGCACTAACGCCCCCTACCAAAGAAGCACCTGCAAACAGCAATACCATGGAAAATAAACCAGAGAGAAAAATCAAAAAAGATACGACTGGTAGCGAATCGGAAAGACCTAAAAGACAGCGTATTCAAAAAACAGAGGTAGGCGAAACCACTTCTCCAAGTAGTAGCGTAAGCACTGCCAAGCCAGCTCCTGCTCCTCGCCCTGTTGCTGAAACTAAAAAGACAGCCAAAGAGGTTATTGAAGAATTAAATTTTGATTTTGACGAAGACCCAATTATTATTGATATTCCCGATGATATTCAAGACGAGTTTGAAATAGATACATCCTTTATTACAACAGATGATATTGTAAATGATGTGCTACCAAAAGAGCCTCGTCAAGAAAATCCTAGAAATACGAATACGCCTCCTGCTCCAAGTCCAAAGAAACCAATCTATAATCAAGCAATTCGTGAATTTGATGGAATCATCGAAAACGAAGGTGTTCTTGAAATTATGCAAGATGGTGGCTATGGCTTCTTACGCTCGGCAGATTACAACTATTTGGCATCGCCAGATGATATTTATGTATCGCCTTCTCAAATTAAGTTATTTGGCTTAAAAACAGGTGATACGGTTCGTGGTGCAATTCGTCCTCCAAAAGAAGGAGAAAAATATTTTGCATTACTTCGTGTGGAATCCGTAAATGGTAAAACAACTGAAGAAATTCGTGACCGTATTCCGTTTGAATACCTAACACCGCTGTTCCCAGATGAAAAGTTAAATCTTTCTTCTCGTCCAGACCAGTATTCTACTCGTATTCTTGATCTCTTTGCCCCTATCGGTAAAGGTCAACGTGGTATGATTGTAGCACAACCAAAAACAGGTAAGACCGTGTTATTGAAAGAAATTGCCAACGCTATTTCTAAAAATCACCCAGAAGTTTACTTGTTAATTTTGCTAATTGACGAACGTCCAGAAGAGGTTACGGATATGCAACGTAGTGTACGTGCCGAAGTAATTGCTTCGACGTTTGACGAACAAGCAGAACGCCATGTAAAAGTGGCAAGTATTGTGCTTGAAAAAGCAAAACGTATGGTTGAATGTGGGCATGATGTGGTGATTTTATTAGACTCTATCACTCGTTTAGCTCGTGCTTACAATACCGTTGTGCCATCATCAGGTAAAATCTTATCGGGTGGGGTTGATGCCAATGCGTTACACAAGCCAAAACGTTTCTTCGGGGCGGCTCGTAACGTAGAAAACGGAGGTTCATTAACCATCATTGCAACGGCCTTAATTGATACAGGTTCTAAGATGGATGAGGTTATCTTTGAGGAATTTAAAGGTACAGGTAACATGGAATTACAGCTTGATCGTAAGTTGGCAAATCGCCGTGTATTCCCTGCCATTGATGTTCCTGCATCGGGTACTCGTCGTGAAGATTTATTGATGAACAAAGAAACCCTACAACGTATTTGGGTACTTCGTAAACACATGAGTGATATGAACTCGGTAGAAGCGATGGATTTCTTGTTACAACAGATGAAAAACACTCGTACAAACGAGGAGTTTTTAGCATCCATGAATCGCTAAAATAAGGCACAAAATAGGATTTTTCAGCTCTAAGATATAATTCAAAAAGGTTATCAATCAAGAAGCTACAAAAAATAGCTTTATGAGGCATTGAAATTGATTTTAACTTTTTTAATTGAATTTCAGCTACTATTTTTGTGTGTCAATACTAGAAACGAATTTTTTATTCAATATAGCAATGAATCTTAAAAATAGCTTAACCATCGCAGCAGTTGCTCTTACAGCATTGGCTTGTGATTACCAAAAAAACAATACCATCAAACAAAAAGATGTTCGTGAAGACGATGCTTACGTTTATGGTATTCATCCAGACAGTGCTGCGGCTCAAACAAAATTGAAATACACAGCAAAGCCTGAAAACGAAGTTAGAGCGAACAAAATTCGTGAGAAGTTGTTTGGTGCTCCTGATGCAACAGCAACAACAAGTATTGCTGCGGGAAATTAATCAGGCAATTCTGACTTGTCAGATTTACTACCTATTTCCAAAAATATAAAGCGTTGCAATATCAAATTGTGACGCTTTATATTTTTTCAGTAAACACTATCTTAACGTTATACCTTTAGATTATAAAATAAATAGATCATCCACAATGAATATAGCACTCGTAACTGGTTCCGCAGGATTAATTGGTAGTGAAGCTGTCTCTTTTTTTGCAGACAAATTTGATTTAGTGATTGGCGTTGACAACAACATGCGTCAGTACTTTTTTGGTGCAGAAGCCTCTACTGCTTGGAACAAAAACCGTTTAGAAGAACAATTTTCGAACTACAAACACTATCAAGCTGATATCCGTAAAGTAGAAGAATTAGAAGTCATCTTCAAAGAATATGGTGCTGATATTAAACTAGTACTACACACAGCCGCTCAACCGTCTCACGACTGGGCAGCAAAAGAGCCTTTTACGGACTTTACGGTTAATGCCAACGGTACGTTGAATATGTTGGAAATGACTCGTTTGCACGCTCCTGAGTCGGTATTCATTTTCACATCTACCAATAAAGTATATGGAGATAATCCAAATTACTTACCATTAATCGAAACGGAAACTCGTTGGGAAATTGACGAAAGTCATCCATATTACAAAAATGGTATCGACGAATTACACAGTATTGACCATACTAAACACTCGTTATTTGGAGCGTCTAAAGTGGCTGCTGATATTTTAGTGCAAGAATACGGTCGTTATTTTGGTATGAAAACGGGTGTATTCCGTGGCGGTTGTTTAACAGGGCCTAATCACTCTGGTACTCAATTACACGGTTTCTTGGCTTACTTAATGAAGTGTGCAATCACTGGAAATCACTATACTATTTTCGGTTATAAAGGAAAACAAGTGAGAGATAATATTCACTCGTATGACCTTGTAAATATGTTCTGGCACTTCTATTTAAACCCACGTGCTGGCGAAGTTTATAACGCTGGTGGTGGTCGTTTTGCCAACTGCTCAATGATTGAAGGTATCCAACTTTGTGAAAAAATCACGGGTAACAAAATGAGCTACAGTTATTCTGAAACAAACCGTATCGGAGACCATATTTGGTACATTTCAGATTTAACGAAATTCAAAGAACATTATCCAACTTGGAACTGGACGTTTGGTTTAGAAGAAACACTAACTCAAATTCACGACGGTATTTCGAGTAGATTATAATTTCAGAAAGTCCATCTATACGAACTGTGTAGGTGGATTTTTTTTGTGTACTTTGTAGTCTTAGCAGTTCATATCCTATTTGTAAGCACGCCTTTTTACCTTGCTTTCTATACGAAAACCAAGGTTATTTACCCCAATAAAATCGTATATGTTCATATTCCTATCATAAAAATGATGTGTCAATCTGAACAAATTTGATTATTTTTGACAAAAAATCAGCTTCATATCCCTTAAAGTTTTTTTACGAAAGACGTTTCTATCAAGTCTATACAACATTATGATTAAAATACTCATACCTCTTTACAACGATTGGGACGCACTCGAACTGCTTCTTGAACAAATAAAAAGGGATGTATCTAAGGAGTTATTTGAAAAATTATCCTTTGTAATAGTCGATGATTGTTCGTCTATTCCATGCAACGTAAATCGCTATCAACCTTTTGATGTGACGATTATTCGACTTTGGAGAAATGTAAGCCACCAAAAAGCAATCGCATTAGGGCTATCTTACCTAACTAACAATACGACTTTCGAAAGCGTTATCGTGATGGATTCTGATGGAGAAGATAAGCCTTCGGACATCGAACGCCTTTATCTTGCTTCCAAACAAATTCCTGATAAAATCATTTTTGCTCGTCGTGCCAAAAGAAGTGAAGGACTTGTGTTCAGAGTTGGGTATATTGTCTATAAAGCCCTCTTCGATTTACTTACAGGAAAAGCGATTGCATTCGGCAATTTCAGCATCTTACCTTTTAATCAGGCAAAAAAACTGACTTATGTTTCTGAAATTTGGAATCACTTTCCAGGAGGGGTTATTCGCTCGAAATTACCATACGATTCCATTCCAATAGAAAGGGGGACTCGTTTGGCTGGCAAATCTAAAATGAACTTTGTTTCGCTGATTCTACACGGATTAAGTGCCGTTTCGGTACACTTAGATACGGTGGCCGTTAGAATTTTGATTGGCTCTTTAATCCTAACGGGTTTTGCTGGGACAATTGCGATTATTGTTACGATTATTCACTTATTATCACCCGAATATACTTCGCCAGGTTGGACAACCACCTTGGTAACATCGTCCATTATTGTGATCATGCAAGCATTTTTGAGTTCGCTGTTTTTATTATTCACGGTGCTTAATTATCGTACGCAACGTCATTTTATTCCAGCAAAAGAGTATGATGATTTCATCGAAAAAGTAGAATCAAGTCTTTAAAATCAATATAATACAAATGAAATTAAGCGTTGTAATTCCTGCCTATAACGAAGAAGAGTCCTTACCCGAAACACTCAACTCGCTGTACAAAACATTAACCCAACATGGCATTGAACACGAAATCTGTGTGACCAATGATAATTCGAAAGATAACACAGAACTTGTTCTGAAAGAACTTCAGCAAACAATTCCAACGTTGGTGTATTATACCAATAAAGGGCCAAATGGTTTTGGTTATGCTATCCGTTATGGGTTAGAACGCTTTTCGGGCGACTGTGTGGCTGTAATGATGGCGGATATGTCGGATAGTCCAGAAGATTTGGTTTTGTATTATAACACCATGAAAGAGAAAAATGTAGATGCTGTTTTTGGAAGTCGCTTTATCAAAGGAGGTAAAGTGTACGACTATCCAAAAGTAAAGTTATACATTAACCGTGTGGCTAATTTTGTAATTAAATTACTATCGGGCATTAAGACAAACGATACCACAAACGCTTTTAAATTATACAAACGAGAAACGATTGAAGGGGTAAAACCTTTCATGTCGGCTCACTTTAACTTAACGGTTGAATTACCTCTTAAAGCCTTTGTACGAGGTTATACCTACACTGTTGTGCCAAACAGCTGGACAAACAGAAAGTACGGGGAATCGAAATTGAAAATCAAAGAAATGGGAAGTCGCTATTTCTTTATCTTGCTCTAGTGTCTAATAGAAAAATCAGTCGCTCGTGGAGATTATATGAAAAAGGGTTAAAACAGGGCTTCATCAGTAGATGAAGCCCTTTTTTACTTTCAGAAACCGATTAATGCACAAAGTAGTCTTGCAAAAAGGGAATCTGATAGAGTAAAAAAGTAATGGTTATTCCCCAGAAGACCGCAAAAAAGAGCATTGAAGCCACAATAGTCAGCTTATTGACTTTAAAACTCAAGGCAAGTAACGTTCCTCCGACGGGCGTAAAAAATAAGGGCGTTAGACAAGCAATTCCCCAAATCCCCATCTTTTTCCATAAGCGAACGGCAAACCGAGTGCGTTTAGAAAATAATTTAGGCTTTTCTTTTCTAAAATACTGTATTACGTTCGCAACTTGGTTACTCAAGAGAACAACGATAAGTACCGTAAACATCATACCGACAATAGTACAAATGGCCGTTTCTAACCAAGAAAGACCCAATCCTAGACCCGCTGCTGGGCCCATAAAAAATTTAATAGCGGTAGAAAAAATCACTACCCAGTACTTTTCTAAGGGCATTGTTTAAAAATTTATACGATTATAAACCTATCATTTAAAACGATTGATATTAAGCTAGTTTTTATAGCTAACTTGCGAAGTTATTACTTGTATAAGGTTATCCCTAAAGTTTTCCCATTTAATTCCTATGTCTAAAGGTTTATCATACTGTATAAGTCTCTTTCTTGCTTGTTACATTTCATTCACTTGCGTCGCTCAAAGTGCTTATAGCCCTTTAAATCAAGATTATTCGCATTTAATCGAACGATATGAAATCAAACGAGGTACTATTATTTCAAATTTCCATAGCGAAATAAAGCCTTATACTCGCAAAATGGTCGTTGAACTGGTAGATACTTTATTGAAAGACCAAACGGCTAATTATAATGAAAAAGACCTTTTTAATCTCTATTATTTACAGAACGATAACTGGGAATGGACAAACCCTGAAGAAGGAAATTCAACGAAAAATCTTTGGGGTGTTTTCTATCATAAGAAATCAGATGCGTATCATATTCATAACGATGACTTAGATTTACACATTAATCCTGTATTTAATTTTGAAGTAGGTGCAGGAAGTGGGACTAACAAGAGCATGACAACGCTCAATACGAGAGGCATCGAAATTCGTGGAATGATTAATCGTAAGATTAGTTTTTATACGTTTATGACGGACAATTTAACTGCCGTACCCGACTATGTGAGAAATTATGTAGATAGCTATAATGGTAATCCCATTGGTGGTACAGATAGAATTTCGGGTATGCCAGGCGAAGGGCTGGTGAAAGAATATCGTCAAGATGGTTTTGTCAATGACTTCATTACCGCAAAAGCCTATATCAGTTTTCAGGCAACTAAGAATGTTGACATCCAATTTGGGCATGATAAAAATTTCATTGGTAACGGCTTCCGTTCAACTATTCTATCGGACAATTCGGCTCCTTATCTTTTCTTGAAAATCAATACTAATGTCGGACGTTTTCAATACCAAAACCTTTTTGCTCAGTTAACCAATCCGCAATTCAGTGGCCCAATTTCGATCTATCCGAAGAAGTATTTGGCCATGCACCACTTGAGTATCAATGCCTCAAAAAAGTTAAACTTTGGTTTTACGGAAAGCATTATTTTCAAACGAGACAGTACCAATGGAGGCAACAGTGGCTTTGATTTAAATTACTTGAACCCTGTTATCTTCTATCGCTTTGCAGAAACCTTTAATGGTAGTGGTGATAATGCCTTACTTGCCATTGATTTCAAATGGAATTTTGCAAAACAATTCTCCTTGTACGGACAATGGATGCTGGATGAATTCGTAATGAAGGAAATCGTCTCAAGCCGTGGCTCATGGACAAATAAAAATGCCTTGCAACTCGGTTTAAAGTACATTGATGCCTTCAATATCCCCAACCTTGACTACCAAGTTGAATACAACGTTGCCCGTCCTTATACCTACAGTCACAAGAACAATGGCATTAGTTACTCGCATTACAATCAGGCATTGGCACACCCACTCGGAGCAAATTTCAGAGAACTTGTCCAAATTTTACGATACCAGTTTAGCAACAAGCTAAACTTCGTTGGGACATTTTTATGGGCTGTCTATGGAGAAGATACAAACAATAGCAACTGGGGTAAAAATATCCTCCTAGACTATGAAAAGAGAAGTAGATTAGTCCAATATAACGACAACTATGGCAATACCGTAGCACAGGGGGCATTTACGGCATTAACCTTCCTTGACCTTCGTCTTTCTTACCAAGTGAAACATAATCTATTTTTAGAATTACATCACTTAACTCGTAACCAATCTAGTACAAGCCCTAGTTTGTCCTACAACAATAGCGTAACCTCGTTCGGTATTCGTTGCAACATTGCTCCACGCATCATGATTTTCTAGTCTTCGGCTAGGATAGTTTTAATCATTGTGGACGCTTTAGACTCGTTATGCAGTCTGTCAAAAGAGGTAACAAGATAGGTGTAATTGACATCCATCTTTGCCTCTGTGTCCACAAAATAGTTATTCCTTCCAACATAAATCAGATAATTGGCTTTGTCTGTCGTTACTTTATCTTTTTCAGAAAAACGGTAAAGAGCAAAATAGGTATTTTCATCGCCATCTTGGGCAATGTCTCCATATTGCCAAGCCAGTGCATTCGCTCCCGAAGCAGTACTTAACACAATTCTGGCAGGAGGTAACGGGGCGATATTATCCTTCCAAGGCATTGTTGGAATCAAGGCTGGATAACGGTAGAAATTAGCTCGTAAGGTATCTTGGAAACCACCATAATTTTCGGTCACACTCTTTGAACTAAAGAACATTCCTCCTAAAATCCCTTTTGTTTTTCGGTCGATTCGCAACTGGGTGGGAACTTCGCTGATAGACCAGCTATCTTTATTTTTAAATACGCCATGCCCAATGTACAAATGACGACCGAAGGAATTTTTTGCCCACCAGTCCGTCAATACCTGATAAGGAGCTTTTGCGTGTTGACGATCAAAATAAACCTGTGGTACAATGTAATCTATCCAGCCCTTTTCGAGCCATTTGCGAGTATCTGCAAAGAGTTCGTTGTAGGTTGTAGTACTTGTAGGATGTGTCTTAGAACCTAACGGCGTAGCTTTTCCATAGTTTTGCCAAATAGGGAAAGGACTAATGCCGAACTTGACAAAATGCTTACGATTTCGAATGGTCTCCGAAATTTTAGCAATTAATAAATCAACGTTATTTCTTCGCCAATCCTGAATGGTATTGAACCCTCTGCCATACATACGAAACGTTTCTTCGTCAGCAATTACTTCATTTTTTATGGGATAAGGATAAAAATAATCGTCAAAATGTACCCCATCAATGTCATATCCTCTCACGACTTCATCCACTGTTTTAGCGATATAATCACGTACTTCAGGAATACCGAAATTGAGGATTTTTTGCTTATTATAAGTCAATAGCCATTCTGGCTTAATGCGGCTAATATGATCAGGAGCGATAGTCTTAGTTCTTGCCAAAATAACCCTGTTTAGATTAAACCACGCATGAAACTCCATATTGCGAGCATGAGCTTCTTCAATCATAAACGCCAAGGGGTCATAGAAAGGATAAGGGTAACGTCCCTGTGTACCTGTTAAAAACTCCGACCAAGGTTCTAGGCTTTTAGCATAATAAACATCGCAAGCATTACGTACTTGAACCACAATGGCATTCATATTTGACCGCTTATGTTGGTCTAAAATGCGGATAAAATCATTTCGCTGTTGTGTGGGGTCATACTGCCCTCTTTTAGGCCAGTCAATATTATCTACCGTAGCAACCCAAGCCGCTCTAAATTCTCGTTTGGGTGGTTCACTTAATTGTCGTGACTTTTGAGAATGACAACGAATCAAAACAAAAACAGTAAGGAGCAGAATTTGTGATATATTTTTAAACATAAGAATCGCAGCAAGCAAATGGATATTGGTGATTTGGGTTTTAGTAGTCCGAAAGTATAAAGAAAAAATCATACCATTCTTATCTAAACGCAAAAAGGTCTTTTATGTTACCAACACAAAAGACCTTTTTTTCAATCAAGTTTCGTTTATTCTATCGAAAACATATATCCAACTCCTTTTAAGGTTTTGATATATTGCTCTGGAATTTTCTCTCTTAACTTACGAATGTGTACATCTACGGTACGTTCAACCACGTAAACATCTGCTCCCCAAACTTTTTCTAAGAGTTCATCTCTACCAAAGACTTTATCAGGATGCTTTGCCAAGAAGAACAGTAATTCGAATTCCTTTTTAGGCATTACCAGCGGTAAACCATTATTCTGTACGGTATAATTTACTCGATTGATAACTAAAGAACCGATTTCCAATTTCTCATCGGTTTCCACTTGCTGAGAGTCTCTTCTAAAAATTGCCTTTAAACGACTCATCAAAGCTCTAGGTTTAATAGGCTTTACGATGTAATCATCAGCTCCGACATCAAAAGCAGCGACTTCGGTGTATTCCTCTGCACGAGCCGTTAAAAATAAGATATAGGTTTCTTTGAAATTAGGCAATAGACGAAGTTGTCTAGCCGTTTCGATACCATCCATTTTTGGCATCATTACATCCAGCAAAATTAAATCTGGTTTAAACACTTTTGCCACTTCTAATGCCTGTATGCCATCTTCAGCGGATGCGGTTTCAAAACCTTCTTTCTCAAGGTTGTACGTTAACAATTCGATAATATCGGGATCATCGTCCACTAATAAAATCTTAGGGTTTGACGAAGTAGTTAGGATGTTGCTCATAAAAAGTTATTTACCTGCTGCAAGTTAGTTATCTTAATGTTACGAAATTGTTAATTCTTGCTAAGTTGCCAAATTTCACCCTGTTCATTGGTAATCAAGATGCGACTACTACTTTCAAATATAATGGATTCTGCTTGTTTTAGGGGCATTTTAACACAAAACTTCGGTTTTTTAAAATTAATATCAGCAGATGAGCTATCAAAAAAATACAATTTTCCATACGACAATAAAACAAATTCTGAGCCATCGGGACTAATCGCTGCTCCTGTCACCTGAGCTTTCAAAGAGATTTCATCTTTGGGTAATAAAGCATATTCGCCCGCCTCTGATTTTAGGGCATATAACTGCACCAAATGATTGCCTCCTCTATTCTTTGAAAAGAGATAAAGACTATCGCCTTTAGCAAACATCGCCTCACAATCAAATATTTTTGATTCCTTTATGGCAGGAAAACTTTCCTGATTGGCATAATGAATTTTTATCCGTTCTGGAGTAAAGGAAGACTCCTTATTCGGATTTACTTTATAAATCATCAGGTCTTTTCTACTGTTATTATTGTTCCCAAAGTCACCAATAAAAATATGTCCAACAGCGTCTTTGGTCAGTTCTTCCCAGTCGTTATTTTTAGCCGTAGGAATTGCCTGTGTACGGATTAATTTTCCCGTTTTGGTTATTTCAAACAGTTCATTTGCTCCCCCTCCATCGTTGAGAGTCCAGTAGGTAGAGTCAGTGGCTGGAATTAAACCTGAACTTTCGTTTACTTCTTTGGGCAATATTCCTATTTTTGTAGAAGTCCACGTACCTCTTCCTTGTTGCAAGCCACTATATTTGATTTCATAATGGCAATTACAAGTCAATAATTTCATTTTGAAAAGCCAGATAAGTAGGACGTGTTTAAGCATGATTCAATAGGATTGGTTTATGGTTGTACTAAATAAAAGGCATATAGATAAACAGTAATGTTAAATTTTGGATGTTGAATTTTGGATTTAACTTGTTATTTATTAGCATTTTACAATTAAAATAAATACCAACTAAATTAACTTTTCGTATAACATATTAATTGTTAGGATATAAAATTCAACATCCAAAATTTATCATTATTACACAAGATTCATCAACGTTATTTTACAACATAATATTCGCTAAAAATATGGAATTGAAACTCCCCTACGCTGTTAAACTAGTTATTGGACTTCTGATTGTATCTATCCTCGTTTGGTGGATGTACATTTTACAAGAAATCCTCATTTTGATTTCATTTGCAATTCTCTTTTCGCTCTTGTTATTTCCTTTATGCAATAGACTCGAAAAATGGAAGTTTCCACGCACCTTAGCGATTTCGTTGTGCCTAATTATTAGCACAGCCATTGTTGCAGGACTCATCTTTCTAGTTTTCATGCAAATTGCGAATTTTTCTGACGACTTTCCCACCTTTCAGAAAAAAGGTATGGTAATAATTGACAACCTTCAATCTTGGGCTTCTAAATACCTTCAAATCAGTCGTAGAAAACAAGTAACGGAGTTGAGAAAGCAATCGTTGTCCCTGTTGCAAAATGGTGGAACTGTCGTTACCAACTTCCTTGCCTCAATGGCTAACTCCCTGTCATCGGCAGTATTAGTACCTATTTTGACCTTCTTTTTCCTACTATATCGAGACTTTTTCAAAAAGTTCTTTTATCGAGTATTTGGGATTAGGAACCGAAAACGAATTGATTTGATTTGTACGAAGATTTATAAAGTCGTTCAAGGATATATCGTAGGATTAATGTCGGTTATTTTAATTGTAGCAGTCTTAAATACCATTGGCTTAATGATTCTGGGGATAGACTATGCCATTTTCTTCGGAACGTTAGCGGCATTTTTGTTACTTATTCCCTATATCGGTATTATGATTGGTTCTTTGCTTCCAATTTTACTTGCTTTAATCACCAAAGATTCTTACCTCTATGCCGTAGGAGTTGCTGGCGTATTCTTCTCGGTACAGTTTTTAGAAGGCAATTTTATTACACCGTATATTGTAGGCTCAAAAGTAAGTGTAAATCCTCTCGCTGCTATGATTGGCTTGGTACTTGGCGGACAATTGTGGGGTATCTCAGGGTTGATTTTAGCTCTTCCTTTCATTGCCATTTTGAAAGTAATTTTCGACCACGTGGATGCCCTTAAACCTTATGGATACTTACTTGGAGAAGCTGAAGTGAAAGACGGCGGGGCATTATTAGATTAAATTGCTGTAAATCAACACATTAATAACTATTAATTGATTTTTAAAACTTTATAATCAGCTAAAACTATATAAAAAAGCATAGTTTTAGCTGATTATAAGCTTATATCTGGCTAAAACATTGTATTTTTACCTACTTTTAGCTAATTATACGACTATTCTTTGCTAAAATTTTCAACAGATAACCATCTAAAAGGAATAGATATGGAGAAAGTTATTGGAAGAGCGTATGAGAAAACCATTCTCAAAAAAATAGTGGCTAGTACACAGGCTGAATTTGTAGCAGTGTATGGTCGAAGAAGAGTAGGTAAAACTTTTTTGGTTCGTCAGTTTTTTAATAACGAGTTTACTTTTCAAATGACAGGGATTGCTAATGTTTCATTAGCACAACAATTAGCCAACTTTCACAATGCCTATCTTAGTTATTCAACTACTCATCAAGCCGTTCCCAAAGACTGGTTTGAAGCATTTCAATATCTGAAAGAGTTGATAACTGAAAGCCAAAGCCCCAACGATAAAAAAGTAATTTTCATTGATGAATTACCTTGGTTAGATACTCCTCGCTCCAACTTTGTTTCGGCACTAGAACATTTTTGGAATAGCTTCGGAGCGCATCAAGATGGCTTAACATTTATTGTTTGTGGTTCGGCAGCATCTTGGATGCTTAATAAATTAATCAACAATAAAGGCGGTTTACATAATCGAATCACTAAAAAAATTGAATTACATCCCTTCTCTCTTCCAGAAGTTGAACAATATTTAATAGCCAAAAACATTTATTTAGACCGCTATCAAATTCTTCAACTCTATTTTGTAATGGGTGGTATTCCTTTCTATCTGAACGAAATAGAAGAAGGCTTGAGTGCATTTCAACTGATTGATAAAATTTGTTTTTCTTCAAATGGACTTCTTTGGTCTGAGTATTCCAACTTATTCCAATCGCTTTTTGACGAAGCATCGGTACATTTAGCAGTCATCGAAATACTAAGTAATAAAGCAAAGGGGATGACACGAGAAGAGCTTATTAAACAAGGCAAATTAACCAATGGAGGCTCATTGACCAACGTATTAAAAGAGTTAGAAGCTAGTGGGTTTATTAAACGCTACCTCCCATTTAATCATAAACTGGCAAATAGCCTTTTTCAATTAACAGACCCCTATTCCTTATTCTATCATAAATTCATCAAGAATGCCAGAGCAACAGGCGAAAACACATGGATAAATCAACTGAATAGCCCTAAATGGAGAGCTTGGAGTGGCTATGCGTTTGAATATGTATGTATGAGCCATATTGAGCATATCAAGAAAGCATTGGGAATCCAAGGAATATATACCGAAATTTCATCTTGGGTAAGTAAACAGCATGAACAGGGAGCGCAAATTGACTTATTAATTGATAGAAAAGATAATGTGATTACAATTTGTGAAATCAAGTATAGTATTGACCCGTATGAAATCACCAAATCGTATGCAGACAGCCTAAGAAACAAATTGAGTGCGTTTAGAAGTGAATCGAAAACTCGTAAAACAATTTTCTTGGCAATGATTAGCACCTTTGGGATAAAAGAAAATAAACACTCCCTAGGGCTTGTTCAAAATAATATCACGATGGATGCCTTGTTTACCTAGTTTTATACGTAAAAACTAGGTAAACTTTCACCTCCTACAAACTCAATAATTCTTTAAAACGAATGGCTTGACGACGAGAAATTTCAATCTTTTCACCACTATCACGCAAGGTAACTTGTAACCCTCCCGAAAACCACGGCTCAATTTTGGCAATGAATTTAAGGTTAATAATGTGTTTACGATTAGCACGGAAGAAAACTTTGGGGTCTAGGCGGTCTTCTAAGGCATTCAACGATTTCAGCACCAATGGCTTCTGGTCGTCAAAATATAGCCTAACATAGTTACCCATTGATTCAAAAAGGCGTACGTTTCCAAGACGAACAAACCAGCATTTTTCCCCATCTTTCACGAATACTTGATCGTTTTCGCTCAGTAATGCGGTATTTTCTTTGACAGATTCCGTAATTTTTTTCTGACGGTCAAACTCCTCCTCTACCTTTTGAACAGCCTCACTCAAGCGATGCAATTCAATTGGTTTCAAGAGATAATCAAGGGCATTGAATTCAAAGGCTTTTATCGCATATTCGTCATAAGCGGTCGTAAAAATGACTTCAGGCACATTGCCATCCAATTCTGCCAATAAATCAAACCCTGTTTTTCCTGGCATTTGAATATCCAAGAACAACAAATCAGGATGTAATTCGTCGATTAACTGCATCGCCTCATCGGCATTAGCCGCTTCTCCAACGATATTAATTTTTGGGAAATTTTCTAATAAACGTTTTAATTCATTTCTTGCCAGACGTTCATCGTCCACAATAATTGCTTTCATATTCTTAGTATTTTTTGTTCGGTTCTAGTAAGTCCTTGATGAATGTATAATGATGAATGCGTAATGGTTAATACTCCGTTCCATTTTGTTCACCTTGAATTCAGAAGCTACTACATCTCCCTCATAAAGACCTAATAACCCGTTAATTGAATCCAAAATCTAACATTCAAAATTCAACATCTCTACTTTATTTCGGTAATGGAATTTTAATTTCAGCGGTTACTACATTTTCGGAAGCCTGATAAATCGAGAAAGTAGATAATGAGCCAAAGAGCAATTCTAAGCGATGTGCTGTATTTTCAAGACCAAAACCACCCGAATCGGTTGTCTCTAAGATACCTGTGTTGCTAATCAACATAATCAGATAACCTTGTTCAATTTTGGATTCTAGGCGAACAAAGCCCCCTTTTACAGGCTTGGAAACACCGTGTTTTATGGCATTTTCTACCAATGTTTGCAACAACATCGGAGGCACTTGATAGATCAAGGTTTCACTGGAAATGTCTTTTTCTACTCGCAGTCGTTCTTCATATCGAATTTTTTCGAGGGCCAAATAATCTTCTACCGTCCGAAGCTCCTCCGACAAAGCTACTGTTTTTCGACGATCCGCCAAGAGCGAACTCCGCAAGATATTCGATAACTGCGTAACGGCCTTTTGGGCTTTAGTTGGGTCTTCTAAAATCAAGGCTCTGATGCTATTGAGTGCATTGAACATAAAATGAGGATTCATCTGAGCTCTCAAGACCTTCGATTCAGTTTCTCGTACCGAAGACTCCAATTTTAGCTTCTCTACTTCCACCTCTGATTTTCGTTCAAAATAGTGCGACGCATAGTAAAAGAGCGTCCAAATCATTAAAGGTTTAATGAAAAAGAAAATATATTGTAAAATAAAAAACGGCGACCAAAAATTAACATGTTCACGATCTTTCAGTAAATAAGCATCAATCGGTAAATTCACCAAAACCATCAGGAAAGACATCAGAAAGACAGCCCCAATAATACGAGGAATCACCAAATTAATAGGCATCTCTACCCAATCAAATTTACGAATGATTTTTCTAAATTTATGAGTTAATAAAATGGCTAATACCGTGTCAATAATGGTCATAATGAACCAATCAATTGACCAGCCATAACTATTTATATAAATGAGTGCTTCATTAGCCAGCCACGATAACCAGCCAAGCGTTTGCAACATCCAATACAACTTTGCTCTTGACATACATACTAGGATAAACTTGTTGAGTGTTAGGATTGCTCACAAGTTAGTAAAAGAAAGAAAAAGAAAGGTCTAAAAATGACTAAGTGGAAAAACTGCTGGATAAATGGTTTATAACGTAGTCGAAAAAAAAGTAGTCAGTAAAAACGCCATTCAATGGATGGATTTTTACTGACTACTCAAAATATCATTCATACAATTATGCTTCGAAATTTTCCAGCCCAAATAAGTGAGAAACATCACATTCTAATTCGGCAAAGAATTTTCCTGTTTCATAATCATAAATTAATTTATACAAACATAAGTTAGCGTGTGGAAAGCTATCCATCTCATGCAGAGGACGTTCCAAAAGCATGGTCAACAAAATACGTATAGCTCTACCGTGCATTGCTACCAATACCACTTCTTCTTCTGGACGAGATAGGATTAAATCAAAAACAGGTTTTTGACGATTGATAACGTCTTGAGGGCTTTCGCCACCTTCGGCAGGCATGGCAGTATTTCCAGAAACCCAATTGTCAATCAAATTAGCATAATACGAATCATCTTTACTATTTGGAATTTTGCCTTCACGAATCCCCCAACTAATCTCATTTAAGCCCTCATGTTGTTCCCAAGTTAGCCCATCTTCAATAAAACCATTGACAGATTGATGCGTTCTTTTTAAGGCAGAAGTATAAACTTTATGGAAAGGCACTTGTTTGTAAGCCTCATAAAAAGCTGCTGCTTGGGCTTGCCCTAATTCGTTCAAATCAGAATCAATCCCACTTCCTTGCACAACACCCTGACGATTACAAGCGGTTTCGCCATGGCGGATAAGATATATTGTTTTTTGTGTTGGTTTATCTCCTTGATTATTAGTCATAAATTCAATCGTATTAGTATGAAATTTTACGCAAAAGTACGGTTTTTAGACTGTAATATTCTTGCTTTTCAGAAGCTAATTTGAAAATTTAATTTTTTTATGGTTTCTATCTATTTATTTTATATCTTTGAGTATTCACAAGAATGTATCCTTATCTTTTATAGACATCAAAATATGTTAACCCAATCTTTTGATGCTCCGTCGTTTACTTACTTACAAAACATGCCTAAGAGTTGCGAAGTAGTTAAATAGTCGTATTTTAAAATTATACTTTTCGTTCGCTCATTACGTAGTAGAATGTTACTAATAATCTTGTAAAGATTAACCACTTTTGAAACTATCCATCTCCTTGTTATCGTTCTGATAATAGAGGTGTTCTTGGTATTTTAAAGGCTGGAATATTTTTCAAATTTTGTAACATTTTAAAGATTTACCGTATCAATGATTAATACAAGCTATACGCTAGAGGAGTTAAACAAGTTCGGTCAAAATAGTTTGGCTGGCCACGTTGGAATCGAATTTATCAGTATCGAGTCAGATTGCTTAATTGCAAAAATGCCCGTAGATAAACGTACCCAACAACCATTTGGTTTATTACACGGTGGAGCATCGGCAGTATTGGCTGAAACCATTGGAAGTGTAGCCTCTTGGCTTTGTTTAGAAGACCCTAGTAAACAAGTAGCCGTCGGTGTTGAAATCAATGCCAATCATTTAAAATCTGCTCGTGATGGATATGTATATGCTAAATGTATGCCCCTACGTTTAGGCAGGAATACCCATGTTTGGGACATCCGTATTACAAACGAAAACGAAGAATTGGTTTGCGTAAGCAGACTAACGACCATGATTATTGAAAAAAAGTAAGAAGTACCCAATACAACCCTAACAGTAAAAATAACCCAAAAGCGTAACATTAATGGAAACATTATGTTACAAATTAAAATGAAATCCATCTATGCTATTTTTTTAATAGAATAGTTGTGTTTCGGCGATTACTGACCCCATAAAAAACTAGTAAAACTAAAAAGCGTAATTCGTACGCATGTAAAGAGTATGACTCCGTATTTGGAAAATCATGTTTCTGTCAAGCATCAGACCGTCGATGTGCTTTGGCATGGAGCTGTCACAGAGGGACACCCTGTGGCATTATGGAGACTTCCTCGTACCACGGAAAAGCAATTATTAATTGACCTTTCCTGTAATGTCTCCACTAGGAAAATTGATTTAGAAGAACTACCCTCTGGCTTTGCCATTAGCCCTTTTGAAGGGGAATCGTTGTTTCTAAAAGCTGACTTGTATTACTGTTTCTCTGCTGATTTAGAAGAACAGGCATCTGTGTATTCGAGTACGTACGAAGCTGAAATCTTCGAGAAAAAGTGTTTAGAACACTGGGACGAAAAGCAGTTTTTTACGCAGGAATTAAGCCCAATTGTGGCCACTGAAAAGAAAAAATTCACCTATCCAAGTTTCCCGTCTTTATACGATGAAGAGGTATTTGGCGATATGGTGAAACAAGCAGTAGCTCAAATTGAACAAGGGAAAATGCAAAAAGTGGTACTTTCTCGTACCAAAGAAATCAGTTTGCCCGAAAATTTTGAGTTGATTGAAGCATTCAATAAGTTGTGTGTTGCTTATCCTGATGCCTTCGTTTCGGTTGTTTACTTACCTGAAACAAAAGAAATTTGGATGGGTGCTACTCCAGAAACGCTTATTAGCGTAGATAAAGAGGGTATTTTCAAAACAATGTCTCTTGCGGGAACACAATCGGCTTTGGATGAAAAAGGTGATTTTATCGCTCCAGTTGATATTCGTTGGTCACATAAAGAGATTGAAGAACAAGCATTCGTTAGTCGTTATATCATCGGTTGTTTCAAAAAGATCCGTTTACGTGAATATCACGAAAGCGGCCCTAAAACCGTAATGGCAGGCAATTTAATGCACCTTCGCTCTGATTTTAAGGTAGATGTGAATGAAGTTAATTTCCCCCAACTAGGAACGGTAATGACTGAATTATTACACCCTACTTCAGCCGTTTGTGGAATGCCTAAAAAGCCTGCAATTGATTTTATTGCAGGAAATGAAATGCACGATAGAGAATTTTATAGTGGCTTCTTAGGCCCTGTAAATATCAATCAGGAAACGTCTTTATTTGTCAATTTAAGAACCATGAAGATTCAGGGAAATGACGCTACGTTATTTGCAGGTTGTGGTATCACCACCGATTCTGACCCTGTAAAGGAATGGAAAGAAACAGAGATGAAATGTCAAACATTATTACGTGTAATTTTATAGTGTTATATCGAAATTAACTAAAAGCTCGGTCTTCGTATAGGAAGTACCGAGCTTTTTAGTTGAAGGTTAAATCTTTGATTATCCACTGCTTACGTATAATACCATCGTTAATTTTAGGCATCCAATTAGGGCCTTCTTTTAGGATACGAATGGCTTCATCATCTACTTGTTTATTAATGGATTTTTCAATAGAAAATTTAGCTAAACTACCATCTTCACGAACGCTAAATTTCACCCTAACGATTCCTGATACATCCAACGAAGCCTTTACTTTTTGTATCGCTTTACTTACATATTCTTCATATTCTTCTGGACTAACACTCGGCTGTGCATCGTGATTAGCTGGATCATATTGCCATCCTTTCTGTTTGTTAGGATTTATCATAAATACCCTCGATTTAGGCATTGGTACACCAATAAATGTATTAACAGAGCCAGTCGAAATATCGGAACCAAGAAAGCGATCACTCGATCCGATACAATTATCATATTGCGATATTCTTTCTAAAAAAGCTTTCGATGGGGCAATAAAAGGCTTCGTCACCACCGCATTTAATTCTTCTTTTAAATGAAACATCGTATCATTTAAAGAAAAATAGCTAGAAAGTGCATTAAAATTTGAAGGTGATAAAGAGTCTTGCTTAGGAAATCCTGAGTTGTCGATTGTAGTCTGGTGTCGTGAACTTTTTCCTTCTACTAAAGCCACCTCTTCTCGAACAAGCGTATCTTTTAGTAGTTCGCCAAAGAGACTATCTGGTGCTATCATATCTGGCATCATCAACTGTATCATACTCACTTTTGGTATATCCTGAGGAGATGAAACCGTTGCAAGAACGTCTTTGGTTTTTGAACGAATCGCTACTAGAGGGTGTAAGGGCTGTTTAGGTTGCGTTTTTTGTACGGTAGCAACACTCGGAAGGGTATTGTATGCCGTTGGATTCTCTTGTTTGAGTCCCCACCAGTAGCCTAACGCCCCACAACATAGCAATAACACCGCTGCCGCCGACCAGCGAATAGGTTGAAAAGGGATAATCCCTTTCTTTTCCTCTACGGCAATACGTTGATTTAAGCGTTCCTGCAACGATTCTTGAATGAGAGAACGTTCGATATTTTGCTCATGTAAGGCACGAAAACCTTCTACCGCATCCGACAAAGCCGAATTACGTAGTAGCTCTTTCTCAAAAGAATAAGTCTCTTCACGAGATAATTCTCCTGCTAAATAAGCCTGAATATATGCTACCGATATGTGATTACCCTCGTTCAATGCAATTTTTTAAATTTCGTTTTCCGTTTTGTAGATAACTCTTTACTTTAGACAGTTCATAGCCTGTTTCCGTTACAATTTCTTGATAGGTTTTTTCTTTTAAAAAGAACAGTGATATGGTCTGCTGTTGTTCTTTTCCAAGGGCTTCTAAACATTTATCCAAACGAGTAAGATTACCCTCTAAATCCCATTCATCTGTAAGATGCTGATTGTCTATTAATTCCATAAAAGGAATTACATTTTCTTCTTCGTTGTCTGGCGGGTTATCGTTATAATCAGTTGAAGGAACAAAAAGATTCTTTTTACGAAGTTGCATCAAACAATAATTCCGACTCAATGTCGCCAACCAACTCGGAAAATTTTCGACTTCGTGCTTTCGGAGTTTTTCAATTAATTCTTCAAAAATCTGCATGGTGGCATCTTTTGCCTCCTCTTCGTCTTTAAAATACTTAAAACAAATCCCAAAAACCAGTTCCATTTGAGGTTCATAGAGTTTTCCGAGAATAGCCAAATCACCTGTCTGACGATATTTTGTCAGCAAGTCCTGAGAAGATGGGGTGCTATGTTTTTTTCCGAAAAACAACATTGAACGAATTTATGAAAAAAAAATAGCATTCTTTTATGGAATCTCAAATGCCTTTGCATCTTACTCTCGAATACTAAACAAATACTACCATGAGACAATTTGCATTAAGCTGTTTTTTATTACTTACCTCTTTATTGACCTTCGCCCAAGAAAGAATAGTAGAAGGAAATGTTATCGACGAAAATGGACAACCCTTAATTGGTGTAACCATTCGTCTAAAAGGGACAAAAAGAGGAACTGTGACAGATACCATAGGACATTATCGCCTAAGTATTCCTAAAAAATTCAACACCTTGCTTTTTGATTATGTAGGCTATCAATCAGAATCCGTTTCGGCACTTGATAAAAAAGTCGTGAATGTACAACTTCGGATTAGTACCACTCCGCTAGAAGAAGTTGTGGTGGTCGGTTATGGTGCACACAAAAAGCAAGATTTGACATCGTACGTGGTGAGAGGAAAAAACAGTAGTACCCAATATCAACCAGTTAGTGCTACGGTTATGTCAGGAGATGACGGTTTCAGCCAAGAAGAATACGCCTCGGAAAAAGAAGTGGGTTTCAAAAGCACAGCTAAAGACCCTCTAACGACCTTTTCGATTGATGTAGATCGTGCAGCTTACACCAATGTTCGCCGAATGATTTTTCAAAATGGTCATTTACCTGATAAAGATGCCGTTCGGGTGGAAGAAATGATTAACTATTTTGACTATCATTATCCACAACCTCATGGTAATGACCCTGTTTCTATTTCAACCGAAGTATCGACATCGCCTTGGAACAAAGGACTACAGTTGATTCGCATTGGCTTACAGGCAAAGAATATTCCAACGGATAATTTACCTGCTTCCAACTTAGTATTCTTGATAGATGTTTCTGGTTCTATGAACACTCAGAACAAATTACCTTTGGTAAAAACGGCCTTCAAACTCTTGGTCGATCAGTTACGAGAACAAGACAAGGTATCCATTGTCGTTTATGCAGGGGCTGCGGGCTTGGTACTCTCTCCTACCTCGGGCAAAGAGAAAGGCAAAATTAAAGATGCTTTAGAAAACCTAAGTGCAGGCGGTTCTACGGCTGGTGGCGAAGGAATTAAATTGGCGTATCAGACGGCTCTTCAACATTTTGTACAAGGAGGAAATAACCGTGTCATCATGGCAAGCGATGGCGATTTTAACGTGGGTGTTTCGGGAGTAGATGAGTTAGAAAAACTAATCGAAGAAAAACGTCAAACAGGCGTATTCCTGTCGATTCTAGGCTTTGGAATGGGTAACTATAAAGACAATCGCATGGAAAAATTATCCGATAAAGGAAATGGAAACTATGCCTATATCGACAATTTATTGGAGGCTCAAAAAGTATTCGTGAAGGAATTTGGAGGTACGCTATTTACCGTCGCCAAAGACGTAAAACTACAAGTAGAGTTTAATCCTGCCTATATCCAAGCCTATCGTTTAATCGGCTATGAAAACAGAGCCTTAGCCAACGAAGACTTTAAAAACGATGCTAAAGATGCAGGCGATATGGGGTCGGGACATACCGTTACGGCCATTTACGAAGTTGTTCCTCGAAATATCGACAGCCCCTACTTAGTTGATAAACTTAAATACCAACTGAACTTAACACCAATAGGCAGTAATTCTAACGAATTATGTACCGTAAAAATGCGTTACAAAGAACCCGATGCCAACATGAGTCAGCAACTAGAAGTAGTGGTAAAAAATGAAGAAATCCCTTTTGAAAAAGCTTCTGAAAATTTCCGTTTTGCAGCAGCCGTGAGCGAATTGGGTTTGTTACTTCGTAAATCTGACTATAGAGGAAATGCCAATTACAACAACGTCATCGAGGTTGCGAGCAAGGCATTAGGAAAAGACGAAGAAGGCTACCGAGCAGAGTTTATCAAGTTAGCAAAAACCGCTCAATTAATAGAACAAACAGAAACAAAAGGGAAATAACATTTCACTGGCTCTAAATCCTTTTCATCGATACGATTTTATCTGACCTATCTTAAAAAACAAACGTAGCTACTCCTAATTTAACTACAAGTTCTACAGATATTTCAAACGAAAAGGGTGTGTAAAAAGTCAAAAGTTTATGAGCGACTATCGCTCAGATTAAAGCTAAAGGCAATCTATTATTTGGTACAAAATGCTTTAAACTTTAAACGCTAGACTTTTCACACACCTTCTTCTTTTTTCGTAACGTTATCAAACCTCTTTAGGCAATACACGATACAGATAAGGCGGTTTATTGGCTGTACCTGTAAACTTCTTTTCCAAACGTTCTAAAATATTGAAATCCAGCATTTTTTTCTGGAAATTATTTCGTCTAAACGGTTCTTGCAAAACGGTTTCATAGACATCTTGCATATCTTTCATCGTAAACGTTTCTGGTAACAATTTGAATGCTAAGCGTTTGGGATCGAGCATTACTTGTAAGGTTTCAAAGGCTTTCATTACCATTTCGTTGTGGTCAAAAGCTAATTTGGGTAAATTGTCCACTTCCAACCATTCACAGGATTCATCGATTCCTGATACTTGTGGTGACGCTTTTCTCATATCTACCAAAGCATAATAACCCACCGAAATAAAACGGCGAGTTGCCCATTGTTTAAAATCCTGTAGCTTGGCACTACTATAAATCTGCCCTTGAATATCTAAGCTCTCCATTTCTTCTTTGGTTGAGCGTCCTGATTTTCCAAAGGTATAAAACTGCTCCACGTAAGCATCGGTCAAACCGATTCGTGTTTCTAATACTCGTTGAGTCACAAAATCAATATCTTCCTCCTGCCCTACATAACCAGAAGGTAACACCCGCAAGTTGTTGGCGTTCTTTAAGGTAAGAATCAATACATATAACTTCCGCTCTCGATAACCAAAAATCACACAGTCTATCGATACCTGTTCGATAAATTCTTTTTCCATCTTTCTATTTTATACATCCATACCAAGCTCTAACAAACTACAAAGGTATCATTTTCAGTAGAAATATCGTGTTGAGTTATCGGGAAGAAAATAAATGTCTAAAAAAAAGACATTAATCTTTACTCATACAATTTATTGTAATACATTTGTAAAAAATAGAATAATCCAGAGAACAACTCGTATGAAAAAAGTAATGATAGCCTCTGCTATGCTCTTGGGAGCATGGACAGGCGTTGCTCAAAATGTTAAAATTGGAGAAGCAAAAAAAGTAGTTGCTTCGATGACCTTAGAAGAAAAAGTTAACCTTGTAGTCGGTATGGGTATGCCCTCATTAGGCATGGGCGTAGGTGGCACAGGTGTTGGACAAATTTCAGAAGGTGTTCCTGGGGCAGCAGGAAGTACGTTTTCAATTCCTAAATTAGGTATCAACACGACGCTAGTTGCCGATGGCCCCGCAGGTTTACGCATCGACCCAACCAGAAAGGACGATAAAAAGACGTATTATGCAACGGCTTGGCCTGTCGCAACCTTATTGGCTTCTACGTGGGACACCGAGCTTGTAAAAAATGTCGGAAAAGCGATGGGTAACGAAGTGAAAGAATATGGCGTAGATGTGTTGTTAGCCCCAGGCATGAATATCCAACGTAACCCATTAGGCGGAAGAAATTTTGAATACTATTCAGAAGACCCGATTGTAACAGGTAAAATAGCTGCGGCAATGGTCAACGGAATTCAAAGCAACGGAGTTGGAACGTCTATCAAACACTTTGCGGTCAATAACCAAGAACGTAATAGAAACAGCGTAAACGCCATTGTTTCGGAACGTGCGCTAAGAGAAATTTACTTGAAAGGTTTCCAAATTGCGGTAAAAGAATCGAACCCTTGGACGGTGATGAGTTCGTATAACCGTTTGAATGGTACATTTACTTCTGAAAGTCCTGAATTATTGAATACCGTACTTCGTAAAGAATGGGGTTTCAAAGGAATGGTAATGACCGACTGGTTTGGTGGTAGAGATGCCGTTGCTCAGATGAAAGCAGGAAACGATTTATTAATGCCCGGAACAGATCAACAAAGAGCAGCCATTATTGAGGCGGTTAAATCGGGAAAATTGGATGTAAAAATCGTAGATGCGAATGCAGAACGTATTGTAAATTATATCTTAATCAGCCCTTCGCAACACAAGTATAAATTCAGCAATACGCCAGATTTGAAAGCTCATGCAGCGTTGGCAAGACAAGCTGCTTCGGAAGGGATGGTTTTGTTAACGAATAAAAACAAGGCTCTTCCGATTAATAACGTAAAAAATATCGCAGCCTTTGGTATCACTTCTTATGACTTCGTAAGCGGAGGTCGTGGTAGTGGCGACGTGAACGAGGAATACACGATTTCATTAGTAGATGGATTGAAAAATGCGGGCTATGCCTTAGAAGAAAAATTAACAGGTTTGTATGCAAACTACGTAGGTATCGAAAAAGCAAAACAGCCTAAGAAGAGCTTCTTTGAGGAATTCATGAATCCTACGCCAAGAATTTCAGAAATGGAATTAAGCACCGAATTGTTAAGCGAAGAAGCTCAAAAAGCAGAAGTTGCCTTAGTAACCATTGGTAGAAATGCAGGCGAAGGAGCAGACAGAGCGGTAACAGATGACTTCAATTTAACAGCGAAAGAAGTTGAATTAATCAACAAAGTGAGTGAAGCGTTCCATGCTCAAAACAAGAAAGTAATCGTGGTAATCAATGCTGGTGGAGTAATCGAAACAGCAAGCTGGAAAGACAAAGTCGATGCCATTTTATTATCGTGGCAACCAGGTTTAGAAGCAGGTAATGCCGTAGCTGATGTATTGAGCGGTAAAGTAAACCCAAGTGGTAAATTGGCGGCTACTTTCCCAGCAAAATACGAAGACGATGTAACAGCGAAAAACTTCCCAGGAGTTGAGTTTAAAGACAAAATTGAATCGGAGTTTTTAGGAATGAAAACCTACTCGGCAGAAGTAGTATATGAAGAAGGTGTTTATGTGGGCTACCGTTATTACAATACCTTCAACGTACCAGTATCGTTCCCATTTGGATATGGCTTGAGCTATACCAACTTCGCTTACAGCAACTTGAAATTGAACAGTACAAGCTTAAAAGACAAAATTGTTGCAACGGTTGATATTACGAACGCAGGTTCAGTAGCAGGTAAAGAAGTCGTTCAATTGTATATCCACGCTCCGAAAGGTCAGTTAGACAAACCTTCGGCAGAATTGAAGGCTTTTGCTAAGACAAAAGCTTTAGCTCCAGGAGAAAAACAAACTATTTCTTTTGAAATCAACGCAAGTGATTTAGCCTCTTTCGACACCGAAAAATCGGCATGGATTGCAGAAGCGGGTCAATACAATGTGATGATTTCTGCTTCTTCAACAGACGTAAAACAACAGCAATCATTTACCGTAAAAACGAATATCGTTACAGAAAAATGCAATAAAGTCCTTGCTCCCAAAGTAGCAATCACAGAATTGAAAGCGAAGTAATTTCATACATACCAAGTAATAAAAAAGCCATTAGTCTGTTATAGATTAATGGCTTTTTTATGGATTATGGTATTTATTTTAAAGTATCGGTATGGTTTTATGGTATTTATTTTAAAGCACTCTTTTAATTTTATGGTATTTATTTTAAATTTGAAAAAATAACTAGCTGATAATCAATAAGTATGTACAGAGATAAAATAATAGATTTAATCGCATGGAAAGACAAGGCTAATCGCAAGCCTCTTATTGTCAATGGAGCAAGACAAGTAGGTAAATCATGGCTTATCAAACATTTTGGAGATACGTATTTTCAAGGGAAATCAGTTGTTATAAATTTTGAACGTAATAAAAACCTCCATACGATTTTCAAAGCCGATTATGATGTCAAACGAATTCTGTTTGAACTAGAACTATTGCTCAATATTCAGATAGAAATAGGAAAAGATTTAGTCTTTTTCGATGAAATTCAAGCTTGTCCAGAAGCCCTCGGATGTATTCGCTATTTTTATGAAGAACTCCCAGCCCTTCATGTAATCGTGGCGGGTTCATTACTGGATTTTGAATTTAGAAATCAACCTTTTCCCGTTGGCAGAGTAGAAACGCTGAATCTTTATCCGATGACTTTTTATGAATTTCTGAAAGCACGAGGAAAAGAACCGTTAAGCAAATTACTTAAAACCCCTTTAGATAAATTACCCAATAATATAGAAACCTATTTTGAAGAAGACTTCAACCTATATCTTATCGTAGGTGGAATGCCCGAATGTGTTGCCTATTTCACTGAAACGAATGATTTGATAGGGTTAAAACAAATTCAAAATGACTTGCTTTATACGTATGAACAAGATTTCAAAAAGTATAAACCTAGTATCAGTTCAGATTGCTTGTTGGATATTTTGGACAACTCAATTAAGTTGATGGGAAACCAAGTTATTTATACCAAATTATCGGAACGATTCACCAATCCAACTATCAAAAAAGGAGTGGAAGTACTCAAAACAGCACGTTTATTGCATACTATCTCCAACGTATCTGTGAGCAGTTTACCTTTAACGCCCTCAGGAAAACAGTTTAAATTATTCTTTTTAGACGTAGGCTTATTACTCCGAAAAAGTAATCTCGAATACCAACATCTTTATGTCAAACGAGAATTATCGGCTGCTTTCCAAGGAATGTTGGCAGAACAATTCGTAGCACAACAGCTTATAGCCCAACAAAATCAGCAGGTATATTATTGGGCAAGAACCGAATCTGGGGCAAGTTCTGAAATTGATTTTGTGACTGTTCAAGAAGGAAAAATCATTCCGATTGAAGTCAAAGCAGGAAAAAGTGGTTCTCTTAAAAGCCTTCATTACCTGTTGGAACATTACCCAAATATTGAAAAAGCCATCGTTTTCTCACAAGCTCCAAGAGGACAAAACGGTCAAATTAATTTCGTTCCTATCTATTTCGCAGGGGAGTTGATGGGGGATTTTTAGCGGAATAATCTTTGATATAGTATAAATCCATATTCCATACATTTTACCATTGAAGCTATTTCTCCTTGGCTGGTAACCCTCGGTATCCCGTGGCTGAGTCTCCTGACCAGCCATCGTGCGACAGCAATTTTTGGCGATAAGCTTATGTACGTATGGAGTACTCCTATAAGCATTGCTTACGCATGAAGTGGTGCGGTGAAGACACCGACCACGGACGTAAATATAGAAAAAGCCATCGTTTTCTCACAAGCTCCAAGAGGAAAAAAGGGTCAAATTAATTTCGTTCCTATCTATTTCGCAGGGGAGTTGATGGGGGATTTTTAGCGGAATAATCAAACGGACTCTTTCAATTCCTTCGCCATAGTTACATACGGGATTCCTTCTTTCATCCATACTTCTGAGACGATGTTGAATCCTAAGCGTTCATAAAACCCACTTGCCGATTGACGAGCATTGCACCACAAGGTTT
>JBMLRK010000525.1:0-5153 GCA_049241065.1 Spirosomataceae bacterium | reverse complement strand
GTATTCTCGCACGGTCAACTTTGTCAATGGGCAAGCCAGTGTGAATTATGCTCCGCCTATTTCGGGCGAATACGAAGTTCGGGTACACCGAGAGGGAGCAAAGTCGTGGACGGCTCAAAACTTCTATGCCTATGGATGGGGAAATACCGAAAACTCTTCGTTTGAAGTAAATAACGAAGGACAGGTGACGATGGAGTTTGATAAAGAAAAATACGAAGTCGGCGACAAAGCGAAAGTATTGTTTAAAACGCCTTTTGCTGGAAAACTGATTGTGACCATCGAGCGAAATCATGTATTGGAATATCATATTTTAGAAACAGATAAAAAATCAGCCGAATTGAGTTTCAGTTTAGGCAAAGAGCATTTACCGAATGTGTATGTATCGGCTACCTTAATCAGACCGATGGACGAGTCGAATCTTCCTTTGACGGTCGCACATGGTTACGCCCCTGTGATGGTAGAAGATACTGACAATCAATTACCGATTGAAATTGTGGCGGTAGAACGTTCTCGTTCAAAAACGAAACAACACATTACCATTAAAACAAAGGCTAATACCGAATTGACCATTTCCGTAGTGGATGAAGGAATTTTGCAATTGAAAAACTTCAAAACGCCTGATCCTTACGCTTATTTCTACCAAAAACAGGCATTAGAAGTTAATAGCTATGATTTGTACCCCTTCTTATTCCCTGAGTTTTCGATTAGAGGGTCGTCTAGTACGGGTGGAGATGGTTATGATTTAGAGAAACGAGTAAATCCTTTGACCAATAGCCGAGTGAATTTAGTAGCCATTTGGTCGGGAATTGTCAAAACGGGTTTAGGCGGAACAACTGAATTTAGTTTCGATATTCCCCAGTTTTCGGGAGATCTCCGTATTATGGCAGTTGCCTACAAAGACCATGCGTTTGGCTCGGTAACGAAAAACATGAAAGTCGCTGACCCACTGGTGATAAGCACGGCTTTACCACGTTTTGCCAGTCCAAATGATGAAATACAAGTACCCGTAAACATTACCAATACCACGAAACAAAATGCTAGTGTGACCGCTACCATTACTACAACGGGAAGTGTTGGCATGGTGGGTGTTCGTCAACAAAAATTGGTCATTCCTGCTGAACAAGAAGGACGAGCTTATTTTGCTGTAAGAGCCTTACCCAATACAGGAAACGGAAGCGTGACGATTAGTGTCAATGGCTTAAAAGAAACCTTTACCGAGCGTGTTGAGTTGGGAGTAAGAGCCGCCTCTTCGTTGATAAAAACGGCTAGTTCGGGAGCTGTCAATGCGGGACAAATGGCAAACGTTTCGATTGGCTTACCCGATTTTATTCCGTCGTCCGTAAAATCGCAATTAGTGGTGAGTAAGTCGCCAATTACTCAGTTTATTGACAAATTCGACAACCTGTTGGGTTATCCACATGGTTGTGTGGAACAAACGGTTTCAAAGGCTTTTCCACAATTGTACTTCAAAGATTTTGTGGCGTTAATGCAGAAAGGCAAAAAGCCTTACATGAAATCGGGTGAAAACGAATTGAACCCCGTAGCCAATGTGAATGCCGCCATTCATAAATTAGAAACCATGCAGTTATCGAACGGAGCCTTGGCATATTGGCAAGGTTCAGATACCGAATCGTGGTGGGGAACTGCCTACGCTTGTCATTTTATGATTGAAGCCCAGAAGGCAGACTATGAAGTAAATGCCACCAACTTAGGCAGATTGTTGGAATACCTCAACAACAGAGCCAACAAACGAGAAACTAGTAACGATACTTATTACGACGAAAATAATAATCGTATTACTCGTGTGATTGCCAGTCGTGAAGGAATTTATGGCTTATACGTGTTGGCTTTAGCAGGAAAAGCAAACCGCTCAGTAATGAATTATTATAAATCAAATGAGCAATTGTTAACACAAGACGAACGCTATTTATTGGCGGCAGCTTATAGCCTTGTGGGCGATGGTAAAAGTTACACGGCATTATTACCGAAAAATTATATCAATACTCGCTACGACCGTCAGACGGATTACAGTTTTAGTTCGCCCATTAGAGATCAAGCGTTGGTTTTGAATACCTTAATTGACTCCGACCCGAACAACTTACAAATTCCAAGTTTGGCTCGTCAGTTATCGCAAGCAGTAAAGATTCAGCCGTGGCTAAATACCCAAGAGGAAGCTTTTGCTTTTTTAAGTTTAGGTAAATTAGCCAAGAAAGCAGCGTCAAGTTCGGTGACAGGTTCAGTATCTAGTGCAGGAGTAGTAACCAATTTTACAGGAGCAGATTTAACTTTAACGAAAGTCGGAAATCCGAGTATCGTAAGAGCTTCTGGAAGAGGAACGTTGTACTATTTTGCTCAGTCAGAAGGACTAAGTGCATCGGGCAAAGTGCAGGAGTTAGATAATACTTTGAAAGTTAGACGCTCGTATTTCTCTCGTGCTGGACAAGCGATTGGTACAACGAAATTCAAGCAAAATGACTTAATTGTGGTGAAAGTAACGCTTTCGAGTTCATTACCTGTTCATAACATTGTGGTAACAGATATGCTACCAGCAGGCTTTGAAATTGAAAACCCAAGACTGACCGCTGACCGTGATATGACTTGGATTAAAGATCAAACTACACCAGAACATTTTGACATTAGAGACGACCGAATCAACTTCTTTACAAGCATAGACAGTGGGTCAAAAACTTTCTATTATTTAGTAAGAGCTGTATCAAAAGGGAAATATGTAAGAGGGCCAGTAAGTGCTGATGCCATGTATAACGGTGACTATCGAAGTTATAACGGTTCAGGTGTAGTTACGATTGAATAATAAGGTAAAACCAAGAGTATCTTTCACATTATGGAGAGGTACTCTTGGTTAATTTATACGATAATCCAGAAACTTTATCGTCTGCTTGCTATTTTGGCTTGATTTATGCTAGTTTTTCTAATACAATTTAACACACAGTGCCACAAGTATTAAGACGCATAACACGTTAATGTACATAAAAGTAGCAATATGAACACGATAATTACTCCATACGTTGAAAGAAAAATAGGCTTGTTCCTTTTCTTAATTCTTTTTGCTTTTAAAAATAGCTTTGCCGTTCCACAGAAATTTGGAATGACAGTTGATTATCCAACCAGCGTCATGGTGAATGAAACTACTACCTTCCTTTTTAGTGCTGGAGATGATGTTGAGGCTATCAAGGTTTTTGTGAATGGGAGTAGTTTAGGTACTGCTTCTATGTTTAAAAACAGAGCAGAATTAGTCTTTATTTTTAAATATAGTGGGTTGAAAAAGTTAACTTTCACAGCGTTAAATAGTAAGAACGAAGTGGTTTCAGAATTGAAGGGAGACCTGTCTGTAATGACTTCTGGAGAGGCTATTAAAAATACGATTACCTTAAAAACGGCGGATGCACCTGCTTATTTATCCAACGGAAGTATAAAGGCTTCGGTGCCGCTTACTTACAGTAATTATAAATTTCCGCCAACGCCAGAGGAGGATCCTAGTGCTGGACGAAATAGTAATGCCAAGAAAACAGCTATTGGTCATCCAACGCCGCAAGAGTCTGCACAGTTTATCAAAGAAATTCAAGAGGATGTAGTGGATATTGCTAAAAAGAATGATCTGCCTGCTAGTGTTATTATGGGAATGGCCATTTTAGAAAGTGGTTATGGGTATAGTCGTAATGCAATCATGGCCAATAATTTTTTTGGATTGAAATGGTGGCGAAACTCTCCAAAAGCCATTCAGATGAAAGGGGTTTCTAGTGTATCAAATAAGGCAAAAGTAATTAGTGGAGATGAAGATCGGTATATTTTTGATGAAGTGAGTAGGGTTGATAATTGGTATAGACACTTTGACTCTCGCAAAGATTGTATCACCTTTTTGGTAGAAGAAGTGCTAAGTCATAAATCTGGTTTATGGCAAAAGGATTATTCAGGAGTTGGTAAGGCGTATCAAAAGCGAATAGCAAGCGGAACAAGTAAAAAAGTGGCAGCAACTACGTACATCTTTGAATTAGCAAAAGCAGGCTTTACTGAACAAGATGCCAAAATGTACCAAACTAGAGTGTTGACTGTGATTGAAAGACATAATCTGTTTAAACTTGATTAAAATTATTGTTAATTGGTAATGAACACCATACTTTTTCATGGGCTGAGGCGTTTTTTCTTAAACTTAATCAAAGCCCATGAAAAAACAACAACTAGTTATTTTTGTTCTTGCATTACTTTATACCTCTGCAAAACTTTCGGCTCAAAATAACAGCCTGAGTCAAATTTTTTATCCCAACGTAACACTCAGTACAGAAACAATCCCATCAACCAGTTATGGAAGTACACATCGTTTCGGAATGACCCGTAGTTCTATTCTTGGTTTTATACCGCTTAGTACTGACATCAATGTTGGCATTGGTATAGGTAAAAAGTGGGATATTCAAGCAAAACATTCCTTTTTAGTAGCAAACCTTGCTCAAATTAATCCAACAGTTGATAGTAAAGAAAGCCCAACAGGTGGTTATAAGAGTGCGACGGTAGGAGTTTTTCAACTCAAAGCCAGTTTGCGAGATAAGTTTTGGTTATACGGAGGAGGTTTAGGTTTAACGGAGTCCAACGAAACCTTTTTCTCGCCACAGCCATTTCTGTGGGGAGGAGCTGCTCGGATGCGTATTTTCGGATTAAACTCTCAAATTCTTTATGGTACAGCCATTGTCTATAATCAAAAGTTTAGAATCATTCCGATTTTTGGCTTTAATAAAAAACTAGGATCAGATTGGCATATTTCAGGTTTATTGCCTTTCCAAGCAAATGTGACTCGTAAAGTAAATGAATGGTTTAATGTGAGTGGCAATGCTGTTTTAGGAGGCTATAGTGCAGGTTTTCAGGAAATTGCTAATAACGAAAAACTACCTAGAAAAGAAAATTACCAACACGTGAAATTTACCGTAGCAGCAAACGCTCATCTTTTGAAAGTATTCAATGTGAGCCTCGAAGGAGGACTTGTTGGGTTTAGACAAATCAAGCACTTCAATGCTTCAGGCGATAATATCAGTACGGAATACCCCGCAACAGCACCCTATTTTGGAGCAAGCATTCGGTATATCACCAGTAAATCAAAACTCTCCTCTAAGTTTTTACAAAAGGTAGGGATTGGGTTTTAGGGG
>JBMLRK010000524.1:0-6819 GCA_049241065.1 Spirosomataceae bacterium | reverse complement strand
GCTAAATCTTTAATAGAAATAAGCGTCAATACGTCGGGTTGATTTTTAATTAAGTTCAAATAACGCTCTTCTGCGGTTTGAGAAATTAAGCTATAAGTACGTTTGGTTTCTCGAATATAGAGCTGTTCGGCTATGCGACGATGAAAGTGTTCTTCGTGGCTAGAACCTCGTATGTAATCACGTACAGGCTCATAGTTCAACCGCATTGCTACCACAGGAGTTACCGCTTGAATGGCTACCTGTGAAGGCGTTTGAGCAAGGCACGAAGCAAACGAGCTTACAAAATTACCTTTAAAACCTAAATCGACACAAATTTCTTTATCGTCTATTGGCTTCACATACCTTACAGCCCCTTCCAAAATGAAATAAGCGTATTTCTCTATTTCACCCAAAGGGGTCACAAAAGCTTTTCTCTTAAACCTAACTTCTTCAAAAAGCCCACGATAAAACCCCCATTCCTCCGCAGGAATATTGGCTAATTTTGAAATCGACTGGCGAACTTTCTCAAGATTTGATGACATTTCTTCCTCCATTATTCTTCTGGAAAAGGAATGAACACAAAACTTGCAAAATCAGCATCGAATACAAATAGGCAACAGAATTCGTCTGGGTCTTTGTAATTGGTTTCAAAGACCTCCATATTTTCGGGAGCAATCAATTCTCGCTGTACAAACTCTTCCATTACAGAAGCCGCATAATTCCACGAATTACCATTTAACTCACCTGCACCAATCAACTTTTGACCAACAGGCGGTATAAATTCACGGCAAACCGTAAAAACAGGGTATTTAGAAAAACCTCTTGTACGAATTTGGTAAGAAGCTTCTTTCAAAAAATCAGAAACAAGAGCAAAGTCGCTCGAAATAATTCCCAAATACTTTCCATTCAAATCTGGAGAATTGGGTGCATTGCTTATGGCTTGGTAATCTTCTATCATCGGAATAAAGCGAACGTTAATTCCGTTTCGCATTACAAATTAAAAAATAGTTAGTCTAACCGTTTTACATTCTGGCAGCTACTAACAAACTTAAATCCTTATAACTCACGCCCAATTTCTTGGCAATTGAGGCATTGGTTAAACTTCCTTTAAAACAATAAACGCCCTTCATAAAGGATTTATTGGCAAATATCGCTTCCTCAATTCCACCCGTTTTTCCTGTTTTTAACAAGAAAGAGGTGAAAATATTACTCAACGCTGTACTAGCAGTATGAGCAACACGAGAGGGAATATTGGGTACGCAATAATGAATAACATCGTATTTCCTAAAAGTAGGCTGACTGTGCGTTGTCAATTCAGAAGTTTCAAAACAGCCACCTTGGTCGATACAAACGTCGATAATTACGGAGTCTGTTTTCATCATTGAAACCATTTCTTCGGTAACGATACAAGGCGTAAAACCATCGGCTGCACGCAACGCACCAATGACCACATCTGCTTCCTTGATTGCCTGTGTCAAAATATGCGAGTCAATGATGCAGGTAGAAATATGCTGACCAGCCGCATATTTAAGGCGTTGTAATTTATAAATATCTTTATCAAAAACCTTTACGTCTGCTCCTAAACCAATGGCTGTGCGAGCTGCATATTCAGAAACCGTACCAGCACCTAAAATAACCACTTTGGTAGGCGGTACACCTGTGATTCCCCCCAAGATAACCCCCATGCCATTGTTCGCACTGCTTAGACATTCAGCCGCAATGAGCATGACAGTACTACCAGCAATTTCAGACATGGCTCGAATGACGGGCAAACCTCCTACATTGTCCTCAATATATTCGTAACATAAACCCGTTATTTTTTTACGGTTTAGTTTCTCAATATATTCCTTCGTCATTTTCGGCATATTCAGAGCCGATACCAATGTTGCTTTAGGTTTTAAATAGTCAAATTCTTCGTCCGTAATGGGTTGCACCTTCACAATCACATCGGCTTTATAGACCTCCTCAGCCGAATAAGTGATCACAGCACCAGCATCAGAATATTGCTTATCAGTGAATTTAGAACCAAGTCCAGCCCCTGTTTCAACTAAAACCTCATGTCCATTTCTCACAAGAAGCGAAACCGCATCTGGCGTAAGACAAATACGATGTTCTTGCATGGATACCTCTTTGGGCAAACCAATAAACAAACTACGAGCATTTTGCTTCGTCCACAAAAGTGCTTCCTGAGGCATTAAGCCTGTTTGACTGATACCAGTTTGTGCAAGAATTTCTTTAAAACCTGATTGTTTGGACATAGTAAATTAATGGTTATCTCAGCAAATTTATCATTCTTTTATCATTTTCTACCATTAGAAAGTGCTTTTTATTCCGTTCTGAATGAGGAAGCCATTGAATCGTTCTCGACACGGGTGAATAAATTTGAAATGCTCAGTCTGGAACTAGCAATAAACGTGATTTGAATACTAAATCTATGTTTCGTTTCAAGCCAGAGGTGTCTAAAAAATGTAGAGTTTAACGTTTAAAGCATTTTGCACCAATTAATATTCCATTAAACTTATTTTAAGAACTATTAAAATAATATAGCTGCTTTTAGCTTTAATCCGAGTGACCGTCACTCATAAACTTTTGACTTTTTACACAACCTCCTCTTTCTTACAAATCTCCTAACTGTGGACGCATCAAAATTTCTTCTAATACCGTTGTCGCAGGCATTGCATGAGCTGTCCAAACAACCTCCGCAACGTCTTTGGGGTCAATAAAACGTTCGGCAGGTAAATCAACGCCATCCCACGAAGCCGTAAGCGTTGCCCCTGGCAAAATACTTGTTACTCGTACCTGAAAAGGCTTTAATTCTTCACGCAATACTTTATTCATCCCCAATAAAGCAAATTTTGAAATGCAGTAAGAACCTCCGTTCGTATAAGCCGTAATACTTGCGGTTGAGCAAATAGTGAAAATATGTCCCGCCTTACGCTCCATCATATCGCCAACCAAGGCTCTTGTGAGGTGATACGCACTATACACATTGGTTTCAATCATGGCTTCGATTGTTCCTTCGGCTTCGTTGTGTACTTGTCCTGGAAGAAAAAAGCCTGTGTTATTGACTAAAATATCGACTTTATCAGCCTTACTTTTTACAAAATTTGCAAAAGCCAAGACCTCATCTTTCTTCGATAAATCTGCTTGAAAAAAGGTTACAGCGTTTAAAAAATCATCGTCTCCTTCTGGTTTATTTCTGGCACAAATCAAGACTTGAAAGCCCTCTTGAGCAAATTTTTCAGCGATTGCACGACCGATTCCTTTGGTTGCACCTGTTACTACTATCGTTTTCTTCATTATATTGAATATCTTTGTGACACTTATTACATTACACAAAATTCACCAACGTATCATTCAAAACCAACAAGACGTGTCTTCATTAGGAAAATATTTACTATTTATGGGTAGTTTATTCAGAAATAGGGAAAAATTCAGTGTTTATTTTAGATTAACGTTTGAAGAAGCCTACGAAATCGGAATCAATTCATTGCTTATTGTAACGATTGTTGCTTCTTTTTTGGGAGCTGTTACCTGCGTACAAACGGCTGCTAACCTATCGAATCCCTTCGTACCACATTATATTATCAGTCTTATCGTACGAGATTCTACCATTTTAGAATTAGCCCCAACAATCACCGCTGTTGTATTAGCAGGGAAAGTCGGGTCCAATATTGCAGGACAATTAGGTACGATGCGTATTTCGGAACAAATAGATGCGTTAGAAGTAATGGGTATTAACTCAACGTCCTATTTAGTTCTCCCCAAAATTATTGGTGCAATAATTACCTTTCCCATGTTAGTTACCCTAGCAGGTTTTTTAGCGATTTATGGCGGTTATTTAGCAGGTTGGTTAACAGGAGCGATTTCACCACAGGAATACATTCAAGGACTTCGCTTTGAGTTTAATGCCTTCAATGTTCCTTTTGCCTTAATAAAATCGGTGGTATTTGCCTTTTTGATTGCGTCTATTTCCTCTTTCAAAGGATATTACACTACAGGAGGAGCTTTAGAAGTAGGTCAAGCCAGTACCGCAGCCGTTACTAGTAGTTGTATTGCGGTATTAATTGCCGATTATTTATTGGCTCAGTTGTTGATTGCGTAACCATAGCTTCGCATTACGATATTCATCACCAAAGCAGGTTTACGCCTGCTTTTTTTCATAGACCTTCTTGGGTTTTAGCGAATTACCTACGTACTTCGTATTGAACAAGGCAATCATTGCCACTAATCCACTTCCATTCCACTTCAACAAACTATTTTTAGAATGAAATTCATTTATACGGCGGTTATTACTTTCTTTTTGACAGGCTCATTACTTGCTCAAAATGTGGAGTCTTATTTTAAGGCTATCCGAAAAAATGAGGCTTTACTTACGGCTTTTTTTCAGAATATGCCCAAAGGGGGCGATTTGCACCACCATTATAGCGGTTCGCTTTATGCGGAAACCTACATTGAGGATGTAATTAAAAACGATTTTTGGATTAACCGAGAAACCCTAGAAGTACGTGCAGGAAACGCCAAACCTAGCAAAGACGATTGGACTAAATTTTCGGTCTTGAAAGTTGAAGGCAATCTGCCCGAATATAAACAAAAGCTGATGGAAAAGTGGTCTGTAAAAGATTATAATGGCTTACATTTACCTCAAGACAAACACTTTTTTGAAACATTTGGACACTTTGGCGTTGCGAATGGTGATTTTACAGAAAGTGATATTGATTACTACAAAAATGGTCTCTTAGAACTAAAACGGAGGGCTATCACCGAACACCTACACTATATTGAAACGGCATTTACCCGAGTAAATAATTTCAAGCCTATCCCAAGTTTGAATGCTTATAACGAGGTATTACGCAAGCAAAAGAACAATCCAACGGCATTATTAGCTACTATCGACAGTCTTTACAAGCGTATTGAACAGGGAGATATTCGTGCTTGTGCTACCAAACATGCACAATTGGTCGATAGAATACATCAAGAAGCAGGGATTGACGACGAAAAGTTCACGATGCGTTATCAGACCTTTGCCACTCGTATCAGTGAGCCTGTGAGCTTTTTCACGCAATTGATTGGTGGATTTATGTCGGCAGACCTTAGTAAAAACATTGTGGGGGTTAATATCCTTGCTCCTGAAGACCATGATGTTTCGATGCAAGATTATCAAATCCACATGTATATGTTTCAGTACTGCAAGCAGAAATTTCCGAAAGTCAAAACCGCTATGCACGCAGGGGAGTTGACCTTGGGTTTGGTAAAGCCAGAAGATTTGTCGTGGCACATTACCAATGCTGTCACCATTGCAGGGGCTAATCGTATTGGGCATGGGGTGGATATCGCCTATGAAAGTGACGTTTATGCGTTATTGAAAAGGATGAAAAAAGATAGCATTGCCATTGAAATCAGTTTAACGAGCAATGAGTTTATTTTAAAAGTAAAAGACGACCGACATCCCATTTCACTTTATCAAGAATACAAAGTTCCCATTGTCATATCTACCGATGATGCGGGTGTATTGAGAACGAACATAACAGAAGAGTTTGTATTATTGGCTAAGAGATACCCCGAAATTTCGTATCAGGATATTAAGCAGTATGTAAGCAACAGTATTGTCTATAGTTTTATAGAAGAACCTGTCTTAAAAGCAAAAATCTTAAAAACCTTAGCCGATGAATTTAATGTCTTTGAAAGTCGGTTTGGGGGGAAATAGGAATTAGTTTTGAATTATGAGTGATGAGTTTTGAATGTAAAACAGACCATTAAGCTCGTTAAACCCATGGGATTAAGGAGCTTTTCAAAAATTTTCTGGTATTTGACTTTTCAAAATATACAATCCCCCAATCATATCATATAACCATTAAGGAGTTAAGAATATTGAGAGATAATCACAAAACTTAGTAAACTCAACTCCTTAATGGTTAACTATTTTTTTTTAAAAAATCTGGTATTGGACTTTTCAATTCAGCCTCCGTTTGAAACAAGAGAGGATTCGATAGATTAAGAATTATACCTGATAATTTATGGTTACTTACTTAAAACATTTTTGCATAACTATCTAATTCCTGATGCTAGTTTTTCATTTATTACAAAGGTTCAACTAGCTATAAGATAAAGCAAAACCTTCAATTGCACAAAATCAACAACTTATGAATCTTGAATTAAGAAGTGATACTTTTACGAAACCAACGCCTACCATGTTGGAAGCTATGTTTTCTGCAGTTGTGGGCGACGATGTTTTTGACGATGACCCCACCGTTAAAGCCCTCGAACATAAAGCGGCTACGATGTTTGGCTACGAAGCAGGACTTTTTTGTGCTTCGGGTACGATGACCAATCAAATTGCGATTAATGTGCATGTCAGACAAGGCGATGAAGTGATTTGCGATGCTCTTTCCCATATTTATCTATACGAAGGCGGTGGTATTGCGGCAAATTCCATGGCTTCGGTGAATTTATTACAAGGAAATCGGGGACGACTAACGGCTGCTCAAATTCGTGAGGCAATTCAGCCAGACAATTTCCATCATCCCATTTCACGATTGGTTTCCCTCGAAAATACCGTGAATAAAGGAGGAGGTTGTTATTATGAACTTGATGAAATTCAACAGATTAAACAAGCTTGTATCGAAAATGACATTCCGTTACATTTGGACGGAGCAAGAATTTTTAACGCTTTAGTAGCAACCCAAGAAAGTCCTTTGCTCTACGGTAAGGCTTTTGACTCGATGTCTATCTGCTTATCCAAAGGCTTAGGAACGCCTATTGGTTCAATACTTTTGGGGACTTCGACCTTTATCAAACAAGCTCGCCGAGTGAGAAAACGTTTGGGAGGAGGTTGGCGAC
>JBMLRK010000523.1:0-6225 GCA_049241065.1 Spirosomataceae bacterium | reverse complement strand
AGATAGGCCATAAGGGATTTTCAAGCCCTTTACCGTTTCTGTTTTCGCATCAACCCAACCCACGATATACATATCAGCCACTTCCGAAGCAGGATAATGTCCTTCAAAAGCAGCCAACTTTGCAGGTTGATTTTGAGCAACACCATTTGCCGAACGATGTCCTGTAAACAATTGCATCAACGAAGCCACCGTAGCAACTACTAGGGCAATCTTAAAGCCCGCTTTAGCAATCTCGACGTGTTTATTTCGAATCAAATAATAAGCATTGACACTTAAGACCAAAAAAGAACCTGCTAAAAATGCCCCAATCAACACGTGCGAAAGACGGTCAACACTAGAAGGATTAAAAACCATTGCCCAAAAATCTGTAATTATCGCACGAGCTTTCAACCCTTCTCCTTCAATTTTAAATCCTGCTGGAGTCTGTTGCCAAGAATTAGCCACGACAATCCAAATAGCCGAGAACATCGACCCCAAAGCCACCATTAACGTTGCAAAAAAGTGAACACGACTACTCACCCGATTCCAACCAAATAAAAGAATTCCTAAAAAACCTGATTCTAAGGCAAAGGCAAAAATACCTTCGGCCGCCAAAGCACTTCCAAAAACATCACCAACATAGCGAGAATAAACCGCCCAGTTCGTTCCAAATTCAAACTCCATGACAATGCCTGTTGCCACACCAATCCCAAAAATAAGGGCAAAAATCTTAATCCAAAATCGGGTCATTTGCTCATAAATGGGCAAGCCCGTACGAAGATACATACCTTCCATAATGACCAAAACCACGCCTAAACCAATACTCAAAGGCGGATAAATGTAATGGAAAGCGATCGTGAAGGCGAACTGAATGCGAGATAGAAATTCTGTATTCATAATGTAACGAGGGTTTTGTTTCACTTAAACAAAATAAGTTTAGTGTCACGTAAAGAGTATCATCAATACTATTTATTTAGAGAATGATTCCACAAAATTATACTATACGAGTGTAGATTTTTTCAAGAGTTGTATAGTATAAATACCGTGTTTAAGGCCGATAGAAGTGTGTACAAAGCGTAGCGTTTAAAGCATTTTACACCAAATAATACACTATTAATTTACATTTTAAGAACTATCATTTTAAGCTGTATTGTTTGGCAAAATAATAGCTCTTTTTTTAGCTTTAATCTTATAAACTTTAGACTTTTCACACCCCTCCATCCAATCTTACACCTTAATTTGATACCCCTAAGCTAACGAATAAATCCTGTCCAACGATGCTGAACAGGATTTAAAAATCAGATAAGCCCAAAAAAATTATTTAAGTCAAAAGAAACCCTTAAAAAGTACTTTATAGCCTCCCTTAGCAATGAAATTATGCAGGAAAAGCATTCGAATAATAGCCCACAAAACGCCACAACTCTAAGATTTCTTCCCCTAAAATTGGATACGGAGCATAAAGGTCATTCGTTGACCGAAGGATGAGTACATTTTTAGTAGCTAAATAATTATGAATCTCTTTCAGAACCACCCCTTCCTCTTTGGTTACCACCACACAAATCGTCCCGTCTTTTACGTTCTCCCAATTATCGATGTATTCAGCAAAGACTAATGAGCCATTTTGCAAAGGCAACATCGAATCTCCTTGAACCGTAAAAACCCGATATTTCATTTGTTTCGACAAAAAAGGTACATGAAACGTAGGCAACTGACTTACATAATCCAAATCAGCAAAACCTCGGGTATAACCAGCCACCGCTTTTACCGAAACCAGTTCGATATTATCCTCATTATCAGCATTTACCGTAGTAGCCAACACCCGTAAACGGTCTTTAGGCAAAGGCGTTATTGGTTGCGTTTTTCCTAGATCTTTCGTTAGCAAATCATCCACACTTACCTTGAAATAAGTTGCCAGTCGGAGTAAATCCGAATAGCGAGGTTCTGCTCTCCCACTCTCATACGAACTCAACGTCGATTTTTTAATATCCAGTTCATCAGCCATTTTCTCCTGAGAAACCTTACCTTCTAGGCATTTGCGTAAATATTGTAGATTTTGACTAAAAAAAGTATCCATAAATTTGTAGTTAATTCATATATTTAAGTACATTTGTTACACAAAACAAGAACAAATAAGCTTTACAAAGATAAAAAAAATACCTAAATCATCAAATAATACACATTTTTTATCCAAATCTATTCCATCAAGTACTTTTAACGCATCACGATGGTGTTCAGTCATTTAGACAATTATTTTAAACACGAGCGTTTTTATTCAGTGAAAACTAAAAAAACAACCATAGAGCAAGCCATGAAAACGAACACAAGATCATTCTCGTCTTATGACCTTACTAAAGCCATTTCAAGAGCAGTCCGCTTTATGGACATCAGCCACTGCGAACTCATCGAAGACACGGTAGAAGTATTACCTCAAAATAAAGGGTATATTGTAACGGTGAGGTATCGGATGGGGTAAAAAATCACTAATTACTTATGGACGAGACTACACAATCACTCTTATTGGCGTATGAAAAAAGTACGTTTCATTTTGATTTAATAAATCATCCTTCTGGACACCTATACCTTAATATTAAACAACAAATCGAAGGACAAAGTAAATACAATGAGTTAAAAATAAACCCTTCGGTCTTAGAAGATTTTATTCAAACATTGCAACATCTTCAGAAAAAGTTAACAATCCCAAAAGAGTCATTACTTTCTCCCAAATCTCAAAATATGGTGGTTGAAAGATATTTAAAAGGAGTTCCCATTGAAGACTTACCTATCCAATTTAATTGTAGCCAGCAGGTTATTGAATTAATATTACTCAATAAAGGGATTCCATTAGTTGACAACAAATACCACAAATCCAAAAATCGTACAAGAAGAAGAAAATAGCATGATGCCGCTACAATTAATTGGCCATTTAACTACCATAATAAATATCAACCCTACCAAATAGATACACATCAACACTTAGCACAAATCTGGTCATACTTCCCCATTTTCCTTGTATATTTAAGACACCAACTTAAAATCAACAAACAAATGGACTTATTTATTCATACCTTCAATTTACCGCTTAGACATACGTTTACCATTACCCACGAATCTCGGGATATTCAACCAACGCTCATTGTTGAGCTAAAAGACGGAGAACTCAGTGGCTATGGCGAAGCTACCGAAACGCCTTATTATGGTGTTACCATTGCCAAGATGAAAGCACAACTCGAAGAGGTTCGTCCGCTATTAACTTCTTACACGCTCACCGACCCAACACACCTTTGGAATTTAGTTGCTCCTATTTTAAAAGACGACCACCCTTTCGCTCTTTCGGCACTAGATATGGCGGCTACGGATCTTTGGGCTAAAAAACTGGGAAAACCGCTTTATCAGGCATGGAACTTAGACCCTAGTCATAATCCCATTACGGATTACACCATCGGCATCGACAGCATCGAAACGATGGTGAAAAAAATGAAGGAAATGCCTTTTCCGCTCTACAAAATTAAACTGGGAACAAAAGAGGACATTCGTATTGTACAAGAATTGCGAAAACATACGGATGCTGTTTTTCGGGTAGATGCCAATACAGCTTGGGACGTTGAGGAAACCCTTCACAACGCTATCGAACTCAAAAAGTTGGGTGTTGAGTTTATCGAGCAACCCATGAAGGCAGACAACTGGGAAGGAATGAAACGAGTATATGAAGAATCCGTTTTGCCAATTATTGCCGATGAAAGTTGTATTGTAGAAGAGGATGTAGCTCGTTGTTACGGTTTCTTTCATGGCATTAATATCAAACTGATGAAATGTGGCGGACTTACTCCTGCCCGTCGCATGATTGACCATGCCCGTAAACTTGATTTGAAAATTATGGTAGGCTGCATGACCGAATCCAATATTGGCTGTTCGGCAATTGCACAACTCCTACCCCTACTGGATTATGTGGACATGGACGGTATTTTATTGGTGGATGACCAAATTTCAACGGGTGTTACCATCGACTACGGAAAGGTCTATTATGCCAACGAAAATGGTACAGGAGCAACTCTAATCGCTAAGTAAATGATTCATTACACGACGCAACTGCCCAGTAATATTCTTGTCAGTTCAAATGAAACCTTTCGCTGGTTTAGTGGTACTTCTTATTTGGGAATGGCACAGCTACCCGAATTTAAAGCTTTAGTAGCAGAAGGAATACAGCAATACGGAACATCGTGGGGAAGCTCTCGTAATAACAATGTCCGATTGGCTGTCTATGAAGACGCAGAACAATTACTAGCCTCTGAGTTCAACACCCAAGCCTCTTTAACTGTATCTTCTGGAATATTGGCGGGGCAACTTATCGTGTCTTTATGTAAACAACAAGGTTATCAGCCCATTTATAGCCCTAAAACGCATCCTGCTCTTTGGGATGAATCAACAGTGATTCCCAACCTAAGTTTTTCAGATTGGGCAACCCAACTGAATCAACAACTAGAAGCACATCCTTCCAAGCGAATTGTTATTTATAGTGATTCCGTCGCTTCGCCCTACGTAGAAGAACTTTCGTTTGACTGGATAGAACATTTACCCAAAAACAAAGAAATTCTCGTCGTCATTGATGCCTCTCACAGTTTGGGAATTGACATTCCATCTGCTATTTATCAATCACAAACAGAAGTTATTATTACCTCTTCTTTAAATAAAGCGATGGGAATGCCAGGAGGAATTATTTTAGGTAGCAAAGAACGTGTAAACTTTATTCGTAGTATGACGATGTTTTCGGGGGCATCCCCCATGATGCCCGCTTTGTTGTTTGCCTATACAAAAGGACAATCCCTATTCTGGCAACAACAGCAAAAGTTGAAAGAGAACATAAGCTATTTCAACCAAAAGTTACCGTTAAATCATCCCTTCGATTACTTCGATAATTATCCTTGTTATTGCACTAGAGAAGCGGAGTTACACGAATACCTCAAGCAAAGAGGAATTATGACAGCCCATTTCCCTTACCCAAAGGCTACCGACCCAGCCATCACCCGTTTGGTCATAACAGCTTTGCATACACAAGAAGACTTAGAATATGTAATCAGAGGTTTGCAAAAATTTAGATAATTAACTCAATGCAATACTAATGACAACTCATTTTTCTAAATTTGTATCTAAGTACTCGTTGACAAATAGTTTATGTTATGAATTGTGTCAAAATATGGTATAAGTTGCTAGATAATAGTAGCTTATTAAAACTTTGAACATTAAACTTTAAACCGACGACTACTTAACATTAATTTATCAACCAATCTTATTCTCAAATGCGTTCATCTTACTACACCTTTCTTGGATTATTAGGGTTACTTCTACTGATTTTTTCTTGTTCAAGTACCAAGTATAATTCACAAACTCAATTTTCTCAGAATGAAAGTTTCTGCGCTCCTCCTGCCTATATTTCATCCTCAAAAGGTCCAATTTCTCAGAATTCAGATTCGATTTTGGTAACTCACAAATCGCTACTAAACGCATACAGTAAACAAAATGTATTAATGATTACAGCACTGAAATTAAACGATGCAATTTCAGAATTGACCACCTTAAAGGGAAACACAAATCCAGAAGCTCAAATAAAAGCCATCAGGTTAAAGGAAGAGATGAATACAACATTCATTGCTACTCAAACAGAATTAAATGCCATTTCAGCAGAATTGGATTGTGAAGGAGAAAAAATAGAACAAATAGCAAAGTACATTGATGCAAAAAACAACACATACATCAATCGGCTAACAGTGGCTTCTATTGTCTTAGGAGCAGCAGCCTCTATTGCAGGAGTGCTCATTAGCGACAATAACTGGAACAATGGTATTACGATTGGTGCAGGTATTGGAGGAGCAGGTTTAGCGTTTGGTGTTCTAAAAAACAAAGGACACAAAATAGAGCTTCACCACAAGCGAAATTTATTAAAAAATATATGGACAGAGGAAAATCTAAACTCCAACTTCCCGCCTTTCGTGTGGTTTATGCTATCCGAAAAACAATTCAGTAATTCAGGAGAAACTGCCTTGATTCAAAATATAAAAAGACGTTGGATTGAGTATCAGTTTGAGGGGAACGAGAAAGAAGCCAATGAATCCGTCCTATTTCTTGATAGAGGAATATATCATTCAGATGAGTTACACAACCGTTCAGAAATGATTAATCAATTACAATCTACCATTCGAGCCTTGAATCAAAATCTCAACTTTTTAATTGTAGAAATTAAAAAAGCGACAA
>JBMLRK010000522.1:0-4415 GCA_049241065.1 Spirosomataceae bacterium | reverse complement strand
TCCACATAATGACACGTAAAAAAATAAGACGAATCAAAGGATTCTTTTTATCATTCTTATGTCGTTTTCTGGACTTCAAAACTTGACAAAAACGATTATTATACTCCAATGTATGCAACCACCCGAGATTTTGTGACTTTCACCGAAGCCCAAATCTGGCAACCCGACGAGTGGCGTATAGATTGTACTGTTAAGAAGGTGGCTTTACGTACCAAAAGTTTCGAACATCCAAAATGGGAAGTTGTACCCGTCAACTTTCCAGAACCACTCCCAAAGCACGGAACTATTCTGCCAATCACGGCTACCGAAGTAAAAGCACTTACTACTGCTTACTCAAAATAACCATAAATTTAAACACTAAAAAATGAATGAAATGAAACAATTATTCACTATTGTTTTTACTGTATTATCATCTCTCTGTTTTGGGCAACAATTATCAACTACAGCTAAAAAACAGCAAGAGTTTAGATATACCAACCCAATTACCCGAGATACATCAATTTCGATGCGAGACCATTTTGTATTTAAAGTAGGTAGTAAATGGTACTGTACGGGAACATCTAATCCTGTATGGTCGGGTCCAAATCCAGGTGTTCGCTTATTAGTTTCGGATGATTTACTACATTGGGAACACTCCACGTGGTTAATTGATGCGTCTAAACTACCTGCAGATTGTCCCTATAATGGACGATTCTGGGCACCAGAAGTACATTTCATTAAAAACAAATATTACCTCACCGTCAATAGTGGTAAAGTCACAGTTGAAGACCCGAAGGGAGAAAAAACGCATAACATTTGGTTATTCGTATCAGACAGCTTAAAAGGTTCGTACAAATTGGTAGGTGGACCACTAACGTCACAATTTAACAATGATGCCACTTTGTTTGAGGATGAAGACGGTCAAACCTATATTTATGCTAGTGGTGGTGGCTTATTTCAATCCAAAATAGATTTGAATACAGGTAAACTAACGCTACCTATGCAAAAATTTTTAGATAAAAAACAGTCAGGTTGGCCAGAATGGATAATGGGAGGTATTGAAGGACCTTTTGTAGTAAAAAAAGAGGGTACTTATTTTATGTTTTTCTCCACTTGGACACGAGGTTATGAAATAGGATTACTAAAATCAAAAACACCATTAGGTCCTTGGGAATTGGCTTCTCCAGAACCAATTTTTGGATCAAGAAAAAGAGCACATCGCCTCAAGAATGCCATAAGTGGTGGTTATACAAACCTAAAATATCAAGATACTGAAGACCCTTATCAGGAAACAGGTCATAACGCTCTATTTGAAGGACCAGACGGACAATTATGGAGTTCATGTCATTACTTCATCAATAGTAAAAGACCTTATCCTTACAGCCAAACATTTGAATCTTGGGAGTTCACTCCACAACTAGGAATAGAACCTGTATCTTATAAAGATGGACGATTCTATATCAAAGGACCAACCTGGACAGAACAAATTGTGAATTATTAAGAAGGAGGATGTGACAATCAGATTTAAGGTAACTTACTAACTTTAATACAAAAAAATGACTAAGAGAATTTTAACAACAATTATTGCCCTTTTTTATACGAGCTTCATTATTGCACAGCATCATAATGAGCAAGTTAGAATCAAACAACTGTTCAATTTTGGTTGGAAATTTAAAGAAGGGGATATTTCCAACGCTCAAAATACCACTTTTAATGATAGTGACTGGCGTAAATTGGACTTACCACACGATTTTCAGATTGAACAACCATGGGACAAAACCGCTAGTCGTGGACGTGGGTTTAAAGCGATGGGGATTGGCTGGTATCGCAAAGCGTTTGCAGCTGATTCTACTTGGAAAGGCAAGCAAATATTGCTTGATTTTGAGGGAATTATGCTTTCTGGAGAAGTATGGCTAAACGGGAAAAAAATTGGAAAAACAGATTATGGCTACCTTGGTTTTGAAACGGATATAACAAAGTTTATCCAATATGAGGCTGTCAATGTAGTAGCTGTTCGTGCTTCTACGGGTGATAACGGCGATTCTCGTTGGTACACAGGAGGCGGACTTTTTAGGGATGTGAATCTGGTCATAAAAGATAGTATTTCCATTGCTCGTCATGGGGTTTTTATCACAACGCCAACTATTTCCAACAAAAATGCGGAAATTAGTGTACAAGTAGAAGTAGCGGGCATTAGAGGTAAACAATACGATTTAGAAATCAAAACAACCTTCTTTTCACCAGAAGGAAAACAAGTAGGGGAAACAACTACTTTTGCTCCGAAAAAAACGAATCTAGCTACTGTAGAAGTTGCTTTACCTAAAGTAAACATCGCTAATCCACAATTGTGGTCTTGCGAAAGTCCAAAACTGTATTCCGCAGAAGTCATCTTGATGTTGAACGGCCAAGTGGTTGATAAACTCACTAAAAGGTTTGGGATTCGTACCCTTGAGTTCTCGAAAGAATATGGATTTAAATTAAATGGCAAAAAGATTTTCTTAAAAGGAGTAGCCAATCACGACGATTTAGGTGCTGTGGGGGTGGCTGCTTATAAAACCGCTATTGCCCGAATGATGGATCAATTAAAAGCTTTTGGTTTTAACCATATTCGTACTTCGCACAATCCGTATTCAGAGTCTTTTTTTGAACTTGCCGACGAAAAAGGTATCTTGGTTGTGGATGAACTCTACGACAAATGGGGAAGTACTGTGGCTTGGGCAGGAAATGCACCATGGACTGAATTATGGTTCCATAATATGAAAGAATGGATTAAACGTGACCGTAATCATCCGTCGGTGATTATGTGGAGTTTTGGAAATGAATTGCAGTTTCAGGAAGAACGGTGGGGATTTCCAACAGGTGATTGGGGCATAACTACCTACCGAATGATGGACGTAGTTGCAAAACGGTATGACCCTACTCGTAAAACAACGGTTGCCATGTATCCAGCTCGTGCTGGAGGAATTATCAGGGCCAACCCAGACTTTCGTATTAAAGAAAATATTGTTCCACCTGAATTGGCAACCGTGACCGATGTTGCCAGTTTTAACTATACTTGGGAAGATTATCAGGAATATTTGAAACATGCTCCTAACATGATTATCTATCAAAGCGAAGCAGTCACCAACGAATTAGCTGCTCCTTATTTTGGAATGGACAGAGACAGAATGGTGGGTTTAGCCTATTGGGGAGCTATCGAATATTGGGGTGAGTCGGACGGTTGGCCGAAAAAAGGCTGGAATTATTCGTTCTTCAATCATGCGATGGAGCCTTTTCCTCAAGCTTGGTTAACTAAAAGTATTTTTAAAGAAGAACCTTTAGTGCATATTGGCGTGGTCGATAATGAAGGCGATTCAAAAATGTGGAACGATGTCCTTGTAGGTCAAAAAGTAATCTCGTCCCATTGGAATCGTCAAGAAGGTAAAAAGTATAATCTATACACCTATACCAATGCCGATGAAGTAGAATTATTGATGAACGGAAAGTCAATTGGTGTACAACAAAATTCAATAGACGTAAAAAAACGTAATACCCTTTATTGGAAAGATATTCCATTTACAGCTGGTAAAATTACAGCCATTGCTCGCAAAGGAGGTAAAGTAGTCGCTCAGCACGAATTGGAAACAACGAGCGAAGCGGTCGAATTAAAAGTAGAAACGGAAAACACCGACTGGAAAGCCGATGGAATGGATTTGCAGTATGTAAAGGTATATGCCGTGGATGCCAAAGGACGCAAAGTGCCAACTGCTACAGGGGAATTGACTTTTGATGTCAGTGGTGTAGCTCGTTTAATTGCAGTGGATAATGGCAATCATGTAAGTGATGATTTGTTTGGAGGGAATAAGAAGACACTTCATAATGGTTTTGCTATGGCTATTTTACGCTCCGAACAGATGGCTGGAACAGTAAAAATAAAAGTATCAGCCACTGGGTTTAAAGAGGTAGAAAAAACATTAACCGTAAAATAAGTTAAACCTAGATGAAAGTAGAGATATTGGTTAATTTGTTAATGACGATAGCACCACAATCTTTTGCACTCAGGATTAAAACAGGAGAAATTTCAATAGCGAAGTAAGAAAGATATACCTTTATCAGGACGATTTAAAAGTATCAATATCGGGTACTTTTAAAATTTGCCAACTCATAGTTTTTTATTTCCTTTCCGAATAAAAAGAAACATCAATAATTGCTACTTGCCTATAAAATAGATTTTATAGGCAAGTAGCAATTATTGGATTAGGAAAATATATTGATATTCCTATGAATGGACGACTATTATGAGTCTATTCATAAATATGCATCTATTTGCCGATACTTAACTATCTTTTTGAAACTAATCACACACCAATAAAAACAAATAGAACCTTACAATCCCTTATTCAAGTCAAGGTAATTATAAGGTTCTATCTCTTCTCGCTGAACAATTGTGTTACAAT
>JBMLRK010000521.1:0-1509 GCA_049241065.1 Spirosomataceae bacterium | reverse complement strand
GGCGAGATTTTTTTGTACGACATTTACTGGACATCGAACCACCCGCTTGGACACTGCCTTTGAGTACGAAGGGGGGCGAGAAATAATTGTTAATGCGAACGTCTTTTTCACACCCTAATCAGCTTGATACAATTAAGGTAAGTATTCGTTGATAATTAGTTTATGTTAAAATTGGAGAAATTAATTTCCCAAGATTTTCCTAATTGAGCCAAACAACGATTAACTGCATAGAAAAGAGAATCTTTATTGAGATAATCTATTGGGTCAATTTGTTCTTTTTTGATTTTACGCCAAAGAGTTTCAGCAATGTTTAGGTGTGGTGAATATGGAGGAAGATAGAAAATATACAATCCTCTTTTCGCCCAAAAATCCAATTGCTGTTTGATAATTTTAGCCTTGTGAATGCTTGCATTATCGAGAATAATCACGGTTTGTTTTTGTATTTGGAATGAGAGCTTTTCTAATTGTTCAAATACGAAATTTGCGTTAATATTTTTTTCTGTGGTAACCCAATGATTTTTATTATATCGGTTAATGAGTCCCCAAATATGAATTTTATAGCCCTTTTCAACAGGAATATAAATGTCTTCATCGGGGAATTGCCAGCCGTAGGGAACGTACCCTTGGCTACATATATGGCTTTCATCACCGTAGAATAAATCAATGACTCCTTGTTGGGAAAGTTGCTCTAATTCAGCAATTAACTCTATTTTGAGTGCATATAAATCTGGGGCGGGTTCACCTTTACAACGAAGTCTTATTCGTTTGTATCGTCCGTTAAGGCTTTTAAAAAAACTTTCAAGGTGCTAAGACTAACAGACCTACCTGACTCTTTTTCCCATTCAGCTTTGGCTGTTTGGATACGTTGACGGTTCGCTTTTACACTTTTCAAAATGGATTCCTTATCGGTCTCTTTGTCAAGTATTCGCTTACGTCCTCGACCTGGTTGAGTTTGTAAACCCTCAATGCCAAAGTCTTTGTATCTTTTGACCCAAGCATTGACACTTACGTAAGTCATTCCTGTAATTTCACCTACTTCTTGGGATTTACGTCCTGTTGATTTTAGTAGAATTACTTGACATCGCATTCGATAACTATGTACTTGACTTGTTTTGAAGTCATGTTCTAAGGCTAATTTAGCCGATTCGCTTAAAATTGGAGTATTGACTCGTCCCATAAAGCGAAGGTAATAAAAATATCATAAACTATTTTCAAACGGGTACTTACCAAAAATTCGATAAAAGCTATACCTATATTTTTTCAATGATAGCCTTGGTTATTTTGCTCATTGCTTGCATCAATTTTATGAACCTGTCCACGGCCCGTTCATTAGAAAGAGCTCGTGAAGTAGGCATAAGAAAAGCAGTCGGTGCAGAAAGATTTCAACTGGCAGGTCAATTTCTCAGCGAATCAACCATAGTAGCTATGCTTGCGCTGGTTATTGCAATTGCAATTGTGAAAGTAGCTTTGCCTGCAATCAATAACATTAGTCAGCGTGAATTGCAGTTA
>JBMLRK010000520.1:0-5761 GCA_049241065.1 Spirosomataceae bacterium | reverse complement strand
TGGTTGTTATGGAGTTGAAAGTCCTGAAAATGTTCCGTTAATGTCGCCGCTTGGGATTTTACTAAATTTTCCTTTTCCATCGGGAGCGTATATTTTCCCTTTGAAACTACCTGATATTTTTCCGCCTTGTACCTGAATCACAATAGATCCGTTGCTGATTAGATAAGTTCCTGTTTGTAACGATACAAAATTGGAGAAAATAAGAAGGCTTGTAAATACCCGAAAAGTGTTAGACACTTAGACGATTTGTTCTCGAATGGCTTTGGCTACGGCCGCTGGAGCAGACTGTACTTGGAGTTTATGATAGATATTTTGTAGGTGTCGGCGAACTGTTTCAATAGAAATGTCGCATTCATCGGCAATCATTTTGTAGGAATTGCCACGGGTCAATTGCTCTAAAATCTCTTTTTCACGTTCGGTTAGTTTATATTCTATTTTGGTAATGGGCTGAATAAAACTTCGTAATACCTTGCGAGCAATGCCAGGCGACATTGGGGCTCCACCATTGAGTACATCGTTGATGGCGTTGATAAGCATAAGGGCGGAGTCTTTTTTGAGTAAATAACCATCAGCTCCTCGTTTGAGGCATTCAAAAAGGCGTTCGTCGTCATCAAAAACGGTGTGCATAATGATTTTTACGTGTGGAAACTGACTTTTAATTTGCAGAACACCCTCCATTCCATCTACTTCTGGCATATCAATGTCCATAATGATGACTTCTGGTTCTTCTATTTTTACTTCTCGAATGGCATTGGCACAATTGGTATGTGTTCCTGTAACGTCAAAATCTTGGGCGTTTTCGAGCATCATTACTAAGAGGTCGCTGAGGCGTGTGTTGTCTTCGTATATACTGATTTTTGTCATGGCTTGAATCTTTGTACGAAATAGGCAATTTTATTGTACAGACACAATAACATTTAAGTGTGATGAGTCTTTTCTTAAATTGGAATCTGAATGAAAATTTTTGTTCCTTTTCCGATAAAACTTTCTATTTCGCAGTTTCCATTTAGTTTTTGCACTCGTTCACGGATGTTTCCTAGCCCATTTCGGTGTGTTTTTTGCTTAATATCGAAGCCTTTACCATTATCTTCAATCGTCATTTTTAGTAGTTTGGAGGAGGTTTCTACCGAAATGCTGGCTTCAGAACATTCGCTGTGTTTGGCAATGTTATTGACTAGTTCTTTAAAAATAAGGTATAAGTCATGACGTTTTTCCATTGGAATATTTTTTTCAGCGTGTTCGCTGGGCATATTCATCCGATAGGCAATGTTTTTTGTTTCGAGTAATTCGCAGGCATAGCGAGTCATTCGGGCTAAAATATTGGTTAAGCTATCGTTTTGCGGTTTGATACTCCAAACAATATCATCAATGGCCTCTGAAATTTTGCGTGCATCCTCGGTGATTCGTTCTACAAAATTGCTGTTTTCGGAATTGTCTTCTAAGCGTTGTTTCAAGATATTACTAACAATACTGATACCGCTAATGGTTGTCCCAACTTCGTCGTGTAAATCGGCAGAGATACGATTTCTTACGGCATAAATGGCTTTTATTTGTCGAATTCGATATTGATAAAAGGTATAAAATAAGAGACCAATGATTATTAAAATCAGGAGCTTAAATAAGCTCGTTTGGTAAAAATGGGGAGTGATTTCAAACGGTATTTCAAGACTTGTTTTAGACCAATTTCCAATGCCATCGCCGAGTGATACTTCTAATATATAGCTGTTGGGAGGAAGGTTGGAAAAGGTAATACTTTCCAGAATACCATTGTCAATCCATGCGTTTTGTACCCCTTTTAAGCGAAAGCGAATGTGGTTTTGACTAGCAGGTTGATAGTTAAGCGGACTCACTTGAAAACTTAGGTTATTTTGAGTAGCTTCAAAAATAAGGGGCTTTTCTATGTCAACTTTTGAGCTATCCCCCAAGATACTTAGTCCAGATAAGACCAGTGTTTTGATTTTATTTTTCTTGTGTAATTGATTGATATTAAGTAGGTTGAATTTATTCACATAGCCAGTAAATAACTCATTTTCAGCGTTAATCAAAAAACCATTCGTGTTGTTATTATCGCTTAATCCATCGGCTTCTGTAAAGCTAGAAGCATGATTTTGTTTGTCTATCCAACATAAACCATTCGACGTTCCGAGCCACATATTCCCTTGTTTATCAGCTCGAATGTGCTTGCACTCGCCCCCTAATAGTTCTAATTTAGTGGAAGACAAGGAATGTGTGAGTTTGCCTGTTTTCGTATTCAAACAATTCACTCCGCCAAAACCTGAAAAGGCGATGTTGTTGGGTGGTAGCGGACAGATACTGAGAAAATAGTCACTTACAAAATCTGTATGGGTGTTCTGATTCTCGGCTAAAATAAACTCCTTTTTTTGACTGTCGAAATAGCAAATCCCAAAGCCTTTTGGAAACCATGCCGCCAACCAGATTTTCCCATCTGCTCCTTCTTGGCTATACTGAAAAATATTTTGGCTAAAGAAGGTAGGATAAGGCAGTTTTTTCCATGGATTTAACGCTTTTTTTGTCAAAAAATCGAAGACTTCAATCGGACCATTTTCAGCTAAACACCAAAGTCGATTTTGCTTGTCGAGATGGATATGGAGGAGGCTGTAAAGCGATTTTCGATAGACAGTCCATTGTTTATTTCCATTTTTGAGTTCAAAAATTTGAGAAGAAGTACAAGCCAATAATGAACCCGTAGGAATACGCAATAACTGAATAATTCGCTCGTCACTCGGAATGGGATAGGCTTTAAATTGCTGGGTGCTTCGTTGCCAATGCAATACACCACTATGCGAAAGCCCAAGCCAATAGTTATCGGGATTTTCTTCTTCAAAATACGTAACTGTTACGGGAAAAGAGACCAATTTTTTAGGTAAACTAATGTGCTGGAGCAATTGCGAGTTTTTGTGATTATATTTTAATAAACCAGACGAAGTGGCAATCCAGAAAATCTGATGCTTCTGGTCTTCGTAAAGTAAGTTATAGGCATACCCTTCTTCTGCCAGGTTGTCAAGTGCTTGAAATTGCTTCGTTTTACTTGAAAATAGGTACATTGAACGTTCAGAGCCAACCCAAAAGAGGTCTTTTTCTGGACAAGTATGTAGCATGGAAGGCGTTGAATTGTCGGCAGGGAAGGAGGTGATAGTTGAACTTTTTTTCTTACTTAAATCAAAACTGCTAATTATGCCCGTTTCATCCAATAATAACAGTTCGTTGGTATTTTTTAAACAACAACTTGTAAAACGTTGGTTAAGAATCCATTGTTCTAGTTGGTTTGTTTTTGGATTAAATCGTTGTAAACCAGCATTGTTGGCAATCCAAAGCATTCCGCTATTGTCTTCTTGATAATGACAACCAAAACGGTTAAAGGCTTGGGAGTTCTTCAGGGAAAAAGAACGAATTTTGCCCGATTGTGGATTGAAATATTTAATGTTTGCGAAGTCATTCATCCAGATAAAACCCCGCTGGTCGATGTATAGATTCTCAAAGTGATCATTATCAGAATTCGCATCAAAGAGATTTGATTTGAGGTGATGTTGGGTCGTGAGTTTTTTTTCGTCAATGGAAAAAATCCCTCGAATGGTCGAAAACCAAATCTTCCCTTTTTTGTCTGCTTGTAAGCCCGTAATGACTTCTGGATTGGGAAATTTGACAAAATGATAGCCATCATAGCGAGCAATTTGTTGTTTGAAGGCAATCCACAAATAACCCTGAGCATCTTGGGTCATAAAATTGACCTGATTGGCAGGTAAGCCCTCTTTGTTTGATATTTTTTCAAAGAGAATCGACGCATTTTGTCCCTTGGTCGTGTAAACAAAAAGCGATAACGTAAACAGGAATAAGAAAAAGTATATTCGAGATAACATACGAACTCAATTTATGGGCGGAATGTAAACAAATATACTGTTTTTTTGGGGGATGATTGCATGTAGGGTATTGAACCGTTCTTCTATTATTTATTCCTTTCCTCCGAAAAAATAATTCTGTAATTTTAATTTGAATAGTTTTGTTAAGCATTTTGAATCTAACCGATTAACCGATGAAAACAAGAGAACTAAGCGTGTTAACAAAAACACGTACATTTAGCTTAATAGAAGCAACTATTATCCATGTGAATCATTATTACGAGTCAGAAATTTTAAGAACGTTGCCCGTACGGCATCGCTTTTCCTTCGGAACGCTTCGACATACAGAACTTGTATTTCGATTAACTGATGGACGAGAAGTTTTCCTACATACCATTAATCATCGCTTACCTGTGTATAAGGGTAAAAAAGTAGAGGTAATTATGGCTGATAATAAAGTGTTAGGTTTTCATGACCCTCAAATTGAAGAGTATTATATCACTTCTGATAGCATAGTTTCGGACTTGAAATTGATGTATCCGAAGTATATTTCGTTTCTTATATTAATGGGTTTGTATGTGCTTATGGCACTGAATTTTATATGGGGAAACTCTGTTGTTGATAGCTATATTACTGAAAATCAATGGGCGTTTTGGTCTATGATTGTGTTTTTTGTAGGTTCATGGATTGTGAGGATTCTACTTGAAAAATACCTTGAACATCAAATAGATGGGCTTATCAATGATGAAGATAGTTACTAGGAAAATACCCTGTAAGAACTCTTACAGGGTCGCCAATTCGCTGGGTCAACGGTTTTAGCCCATTGCAATCAAGACCATCAATCAACGGGTTAAAAACCCGTTGAACCTATCTTTTTAAAAAGGCTATTATCTTCCTTCTAATACCTTCAATATCAAACATTTCGCCATAATGGGGGGCATCTTTTACGATAATTACTTCTTGCGGGACACCCGATAAGGCTAACCAAGCACCCAATAATTTCGATTGTGTATAGGGAACAGATTCGTCTTTTTCGCCATTAATAATTAGAAATGGAGGGTCGTTTTTATCGACGTAGGTCACAGGACTTGCTATTTTGGCTAGGTCTGGTCTTGTTAGAGGAGATGCTCCAAGGAGGCGAGTGATTGAGTTATTCGCATCATCTTCGTCGTATCGTTTTACCATACCGCTTAACTCAGCAGGGCCATAAAAATCTACTACTCCTTTAATGCGGAAGTGAACGGTTTGGTTAGGAGCGACAAACGATGGTATGTGATTATTGTGAGAAAGAGCCAATAAAGAAGCCAAATGTCCACCCGCTGAAAAACCCATCAAGACAAACTGATTTTGGTCAATTCCCCATTCCTTGGCATGCTGATAAATGAACTCAATAGCCTGATTTAAGTCTTGAATTTGTGCAGGAAAAACCGCTTGTGTGCTATGGCGATAATCGACGGATGCCACCGCAAAACCATTAGAAACCATCTCCGAAAGCGTGTTTTTCATGTAATTCATGTCTGCATATTTATCATTCAGCATCCATGCACCCCCATGTACCCATATCACTAAAGGAGTTGGTTTTTGAGCATTGGCAGGTAAATACACATCTAACAAATGCTTTTGAAGGGTATCGTTGGCATACGGAATATTCGCTTTTAAAATAGTTCCTTTCGGAAATAGATTCAGAACTTTGTTGGTTGACTGAGCCACACAAAACGTGAGCGAAGAACAACATAGAAGAGATAGGATAAATTTTTTCATCGGATGTTTTTGGGATTTTAAACTTTTTGCAAAATGCTCAAAATCAGATGAATTCTTGGTGGCTTTTATCCTGTTTCTTTAACGATAGCTAGACGATACAAAAATAGTAGGATTGGTAGATTTTAAGAATCTAACCTATAAAA
>JBMLRK010000519.1:0-2324 GCA_049241065.1 Spirosomataceae bacterium | reverse complement strand
TAATTCTAACTGAATTGAGTGGCTTTTTTGTTTTGTCGGGAAATTAGTAAATTGCAGAATAAGATTTTACACACGCATTATTATAGCAACAAATGAACCTAAATTTTAACATGAAACTAGCCGATGGCTACTCAAGTAATTCTCAAATCGCACGAGTTTTAACGGAAAATTGGGTTAAAGAAAATTCATATTGTCCTTCTTGTGGCGAAAATCCATTAAGTGAATTTGAAAATAATCGTCCTGTCGCTGATTTCTTCTGCAAAAAATGTAGCGAAGAATTTGAACTGAAAAGTAAATCAGGTAAATTATCGAATACCATTACCGATGGAGCTTATTCAACCATGATTGAACGGATAAATTCAGATAACAACCCTAATTTTTTCTTTTTAACCTACACGAAACAATGGACGGTTAATGATTTCTTGATAATACCTAAACAGTTTTTTACTCCTGAAATTATTATTCAAAGACCGCCTTTATCTCAAACTGCGAGACGGGCAGGTTGGGTTGGTTGTAATATCGACATTTCAAAAGTAGCCGATTCTGGAAAGGTATTTTTGGTTAAAAACGCCCAAATAATAGACGCAGGGATTGTTAATGAGTCATTTAATAAAACACACTTTCTGAGAGGAAAATCAAAAGAAGCAAGAGGTTGGTTATTAGACGTGATAAGCTGTGTTGATACCATAAAAAAAGAATCTTTTACGCTTGATGAGGTTTATAAATTTGAAGAGTTCCTCCAAAATAAATATCCTAACAATCATTTTATCAAAGACAAAATACGACAACAACTTCAATTATTGAGAGATAAAGGATTTATTGAATTTGTCGGTCGTGGGATTTATAAAAAAATAACTTATGGAAACATTTAAAATAGAAGTGCAGGAGGTTTTATCCAGAATTGTGGAGGTTGAAGCAAAGTCGGTAGAGGATGCTGTTGACCAAGTTTATGAACAATACAAAAAAGCAGAAATTGTATTGGATTACACTGATTTGGTGGAAATGGACGTGTTTTCGCAAGACTCGAAAGAGGAAAAGAATAATTTAGTAAAAGAGATAGTTGATTATTTATTTGAAGAAGAACGAAAGCATTTTGAGGAATTTGATGTTAAGCCCGATACTCATATTTTCTTAAAACTAAAACGTTTAAAAGAACTTGTAGATTAAACAACCAATAACCATGAAAAAATTACTCACTCCGTGTATTTTCTTGCTGCTAGTCTCAACAGCTTTTGGACAGGTTAGTAAACCCAGTTTTCCTGATAGCACTGTTTCTATTTTATTGGATTCTACCATTAAAGTATCCGTTATAAAAGAAGCCAAAAGTAGTCCTGCCTTTTTTTTGAGTGGGAAGTTTATGTATTCGGGTACGATGAACTTTCTTGACCCTGAAATGATAAAGAGTATTAATGTTGTGAACGAAAATTGTGAGCATAGAGGTACAATGTACTACGGTAAAGTATTGCTTGAAATGAAGGAGGACTATAAGCCTGTGTTAATGTCACTTCGTGAAATAGTAAAGAAGTATGTTAAGGTTGAGGTGGGTAAAACATTATTTATGCTCAAGGAAAAGGTCTTAGATGTAGATTTGGATGAGGTAATGGTTGATGAAAAGTATATATTTAAAATAGAAATACAGCAACTGGTTCATCAAGATTTATCTGTAGTTAAGATTTTGACTAAGACAAAAGAGATTATCGAAAAGTCTAAGATAGTAAGAATTAGAGGAACAGAATTGAATCAAACTAATTAGTGATTCCCAGAAAAGCTAAATCCCAATTCAATTAATTTGTCAGCCCAAAGACATTAGTTTTTAATAGATTGAGCGTTCTTTGTACAAAGTTTTTATCCATAAATCCGTATTCAAAAATGAAAAAAATGTTAGTGGTTGCCTTGATGCTGTTGGCTGGTGGGCGAGTAGGAAATGCTCAAACGTTTAGAGGTTTAGACAAAAGTACGATGGACGTGGCTTATTGTCCTGATAATTTTGCTCATGACCGTAAGCTGGACGATAAGGCGTTGGTGAAAGTAACTTATACAAGACCTGCCAAAAAAGAGCGTGAAATCATCGGTAAATTAGTTCCTTTTGGGCAATTGTGGCGTGTGGGAGCGAATGAAGCTACTGAAGTGAAGTTGTATCAGGACGTAACCATTATGGGAAAACCTGTAAAAGCGGGTACTTATACCTTATACATGACTCCGACGGAAACGGAATGGACAATCGTCTTGAATAAGCAGTTAGATGTTTGGGGTACAGCTTTTTACGATGCTAAAAACGATGTGCTAAGTGTAAAAGTTACTCCTAAACACTTGGATACCGTAGT
>JBMLRK010000518.1:0-12998 GCA_049241065.1 Spirosomataceae bacterium | reverse complement strand
ACTTATTTTATCTTTTGAACATTAAACTTTACACTCACGACTACTTACGTTTTACGTAAGAGGTTTAAATGAAACAAAACCACAAGCGATAAATTTATAATTAGCCCAAAGAATTTAATAGCTATTTGGGCAAAACATTCAAAATTTCCATACGCATGGCAACACAAACACAATCCATGACAGCAGAGCAAACTGAACAAGGGGCAACGTTTCTTTCGGGAGCACAAGCCATTATGCAATCATTAGTTGAGCAAGGAGTTGACACTATCTTTGGGTATCCAGGGGGTGCAATTATGCCAACTTATGACGCACTTTTCGATTATCAAGATAGAATCAAACATATCCTTGTTCGTCACGAACAAGGAGCAGGTCACGCAGCACAAGGCTACGCTCGTATGCAAAACCGTGCAGGAGTTGCTATGGTGACCTCTGGCCCAGGTGCTACAAACTTAATGACTCCTATTGCGGATGCAATGCTAGACTCTACACCCATGGTGTGTATTGTTGGTCAAGTAAAAGGCAATTTATTAGGAACTGATGCTTTTCAAGAGTGTGACATCATCGGTATGTCGATGCCTGTTACAAAATGGAATTATCAGGTACTTGATGCAAATGAAATTCCTGCGGTAATGGCAAAAGCATTTTACATCGCAGAATCGGGTCGTCCAGGTCCAGTTTTAATTGACATTACTCGTACTGCTCAAACGGATTTAATGACCATTCCGTTTAAGTATGATAAAAATGTGGATATTATCAGCTATCGCCCACGTGTTACCCCTAAACAGAAACACGTAGAAGCGGCAGCAGCCTTAATCAATGGAGCTAAAAAGCCTTACATCTTAGCTGGACATGGCGTATTGATTGCCAATGCTCAGGACGAGTTAAAAGCCTTTGTTGAAAAAACAGGAATTCCAGTAGCAACAACGCTTTTGGGAATGTCTGCTATTGATGCAGACCACCCTTGTTATGTAGGTTGGCCAGGAATGCACGGAAATTATGGTGCAAACGTATTAACGAATGAATGTGATGTACTTATCGCTATCGGGATGCGTTTTGATGACCGTATCACGGGTGATTTAACAAAATATGCTAAACAAGCAAAGGTTGTTCATATTGAGATTGACCCTGCTGAAATCAATAAAAATGTCATTGCTGATGCTCCTGTTGTGGGTGATGCAAAGGCTGCTTTGCAAGCATTATTACCGTTGGTAACAGAAAAAACTCACCCAGAATGGAGAGCAGAATTTGCGAAGTATGATGCTATTGAGTATGAAAAAATTACCGAAAAAGTACTTTTCCATGATGGAGATGCCATCAAAATGGGCGAAGCGGTAACGATGCTTTCTGAAAAAACGAAAGGAGAAGCCGTAACGGTGACAGACGTTGGTCAGCACCAAATGATTGCCAATCGTTATTACCGTTTCAAAAAACCATTCTCTAGTATTACTTCTGGTGGTGCAGGAACAATGGGCTTTGCTTTACCTGCCGCATTCGGAGCGAAAGTAGGTGCTCCTGACCGTGAGGTAGTAGCAATCATCGGTGACGGTGGTTTCCAAATGACGCTTCAAGAATTGGGAACAATTGCTCAGAGCGGATTACCCGTGAAAATTATTATTCTAAATAACAACTTCTTAGGAATGGTTCGTCAGTGGCAATCCATGTTCTTCGAGAAGCGTTATTCGTTCGTAGAATTACAAAATCCTGATTTTATTACCATTGCAAAAGGGTTCGGAATTGCTGGTCATACGGTGACAGATAGAGCTGAACTTTCTGCTTCGTTAGATACACTTCTTGACTCAAAAACTCCGTATTTATTGGAGATCATCTGCGAAAAAGAAGAAAACGTATTCCCAATGGTACCTGCTGGAGCAAGCGTATCAGACGTAATTTTAGAATAAGGTATTTCCCCTGTTATCAGAATGATAACAGGGGAATATATAAATTGTTAACCTGTTATCTAAATTCAGAAATGAAGCAAACAAGCCTATTGGATGGAGTGATACAAAATGGACAAATCTCTTCCGTACAAATGTTACGAGGATTGGCGTGTTTAGCGGTCTTTTTTGTACATTTTTTTTCTGAGAAAAATGAACTTCCAGCCAATAACCCACTAGTTATCGCATCCAATTATGGTTACTTAGGAGTGCATGTTTTCTTTGTTATTTCAGGGTTCATCATCCCTTATTCCATGTATCAAAATGCCTATAAAATTCAGCATTTTATGCAACTTTGGGGCAGGCGAATGGTTCGAATAGAACTTCCTTATGTAGTATCCATTGCCTTAGTTGTAATTCTTAAATACGTAGGTAACTGGCTATATCAGAGAGGACAACCCTTAGAACTGGATTGGAATACGGTGCTTTTGAATATTGGATATTTGAATGTTTTTTTTGGTAAAGAATTTGTAAATCATGCGTATTGGACATTGTTTGTAGAACTCCAATTCTATTTATATATTGGTTTAGTATTTCCTTTACTAATACATAAGAATATTTTGGTCCGTAATTTTTCTTATGTTCCTTTTTTGGCATTAAACTATTTTTGGGTTGGGGGATTACTGTTACATTCAAATTTACCCATATTTATTCTTGGTATTTTTGCTTTTCAATTTTGTGTGGGCGTAATCAAACAAACGGAAATGCTTGTGAGCATGATCATTTGTGTTTTGCTTACCTTATATTGGCAACATCAAGTACTCCATTTACCCGAAGCATACCCTATTATGTATGCTAGTATTTTTGCGGTTATCTTTATTTTTGCGGCAAGGTTCAAAAGTAAGGTGTTGAATTTTTTAGGTAAGATTTCATTTTCAATGTATCTCATTCATGTGCCTGTGTCTGTGTTTATTATTCCACTGTTTATCAACCACATTCACAATCCTACCTACCTCATTATTTACCGGTTCTTAGTACTAGGGGTAGTTATCGGAGCATCGTATCTATTTTATTTACTGGTTGAGAAACCTGCGATTATTTTGTCTAAAAAATTCAAAATGCGATCGAAAGAGGTTTCACACAACGTTGACAAAATAACAACATAGCTTTCATAGAACATATCGTCCAATTGGATAATCAACACATTACAATTGTTCTAAATAGTATTTATTCATAACGTATTACTTAATTCAGTATCGTTTATCGTTATCACATTTGATTTGAACTAATTAATGGAAACAACATACACGCTTTCGGTTTTTACAACCAATACCATCGGTTTGTTAAACCGAATTACCATTATCTTTACTCGTAGAAGATTAAACATTGAATCGCTAACGGTTTGTGAAACCGAACGCCAAGGCGTTTCTCGTTTTACCATCGTTATTCGTCACGACTCTCGTGAGGCTGTTGAAAAATTAGTACGTCAAATCCGTAAAGTGGTGGACGTATTAGCTGTTTTTGGATACCTTGATGACGAAATCGTATTTAACGAAATCGCTCTTTTCAAAGTGGCTACTCCCCTTGGAGGCACACCTATCAATATCAAAGAAATCAACCTTGATTGGAATGCGAAGGTAGTTCACTGGGGATTAGATTATGTGGTAATCGAGAAGAACGGTACAGAAGCAGACATCCTAGAGTTTTATAACTATATCAAAACATGGGAGATTTTGGAATACCTAAAATCTGGTCGTGTAGCAGTAGGGAAAACAGAGAAAGGATTGGTAGAATATTTACCAGAAGGAGATTGGCAAATTGTGTAATTTCTACGTGATAGAAATAAGAAAAGCCCAGAAAAGATTCGTCTCTTCTGGGCTTTTTTTATTATTGGATAGTTTTGGGAGTATAAACTTTCACCTGACCATCGTTTTCACTACTTACTACGAGAAGACTCTTTTTAGTAGGACTATCTTTCGCAGGAATGTATAATACGCCTTCTGGTGCATCACCACAAGTGATTGTTTGTAAGAACACAGGTGCTTTAGGATTCGTGATGTCATAAATCATTACCGCATCTGCACGTTCTAAACCGACGAATGCTACCTTTTTAGAGCCGACCATTCCTACAGTAATACCTTCTGGCTCTACACTTTTATCATCGCTACGAGCATCATCATAAATATTGGCAGCGATTGCTTTTACATCTAATTCGTTTTTGCTATCAAAAACCATTGTACCATCGTTCCCATTCCATACACTAAATGAACGAGCTCCTAGAGAATATAAAGCTTCAAACTTTCCATCTCCATTACTATCGCCTAAAGTTGTAGTTACGTTCAAACGTCCTAAAGCGGTTTCTTTTTGCAAAGCCGAAGCCGTAGGAAAAGCAGTAGCATCTAGTGATAAAGCCGATGCTCTTTTCATTTCTGTAAAAGCAGTATATTCACGAGAATCACCTTCATTGGCTGTAAATAAATACGGAATGCCATCTTTTTCATAAAGTGAAATTGCATCTGGCATATAGATTCCGTTTACATTCCATTTTGCTAATACTTTCGCATTATCTCTATCACTTACATCAATTCCATTTTCATCCAAATTATAGTTTTTGAAGCCCAACGGAAATACATTCGTGATTTTTTTAGAAGCAATGTCAATTTTTGCAATGGCGTTATTCTCTTGAAGCGTCACCCAAGCCGTTTTAGAATCGGATGAAACCGTGATATATTCTGGCTCAATATCTTTGGCAAAAGTGGCATTCAACCCAAATATTCTGAAACCTTTTGCAACCAAACTAGCTTTCTGACTTTCAAAAGCAGCAAAATCTAAGGTTGTAACTGAATAATTGTCATTCACCGAAATAATGGACACACTACCGATAGGGTCATTGGTATAAGTAGCATCTGGTTCTCCTTCGTTAGCCGTTAAAATGAAATTACCATCTGGAGAGAACGTAATCATATCTGGTAAAGAACCTACCGTAACTACTTTGATTTCTTTGTAGTCACTCGTATTAAATACTGCAACTTTGCCATTTTCTTGCTTATTCAATGATTCAATGGCAGCTACTAATTTCCCATTACTTACAGCAACGCTATTTACACCACCACCATAAGGAGTCATGCTAATAGAAGCGATAACCGTCATTTTTGAAGGATCTGCCATATCTATTACATCAATCTTATTCACCGTTCCATTATTTACGACAAATAACCGTTTAGTAATAGGGTCAAATGCCGATATTTCAGCAGCACCAACATCACCAATATCTATAGTACCAACCTCTGCAAACGTAGTTGGGTCTTCGTTAACAAAAAACTCTGGATCAGATGATTTATCACAGCTCAACATTAAAGCTACAAGAGAAAGAGATAGTATTATTTTCTTCATTTTGAATAACATTTAAAATTTTACCCAAAACTACACTAGCAAAATAAGTGGGTTGTAACCTTACAGTTAAGCCTATATTAAGCTTAATGACACATTTAGTGTAATATAAGCCCTTTAGGGTAGCTTATTCATCAACGATTTCAAATTCGCTATCACAAGTTGAGGTTCTTCTACCATAATATAATGCCCTGACTTTGTAGTGGTAATATGCTTAAAATCACTCAATCCTACTTTTAAAGCTTCCTTAGAATTATACCAGCGTTGTCTATCGGCAGCGTTATAATCCGCATCTATTTTCATACTCGTAATGGCAACAACAGGCACATTGGGAAGTTTAGGAAGTGTAGCCATATAGTTTGAGTTTTCTAAAAGCTGTCTCGCCTCCTGCGTACCGCCAAAATTTTCACCGTAGGCTGATTTAAAAACAGCATACACCTTATCTTCATCTGCCTGTGTGGGTTGATTATACAATTCGTGAGACGCATCCACAAATAACAGAGCGGCTGTTTGGGCAGGGTGTTTGACCGCATAGTCTCGAATAATCATTCCTCCCAACGAATGCCCAACTAAGATGACTTTTCTTCCTTTTGCAACTTGATTAATAAGTACTTCTAAGTCATTTGTTAGATGAGCAATATCCCTCGTGTTGGTATTCATGACTGATTTACCATAGCCTGCTCTATCGTAAGAAACCACATCAAATTGCGAGGATAAGTCATTGAGTAAGGTGTTCCATACTTCGTGACCATCTCCTAAACCTGACTCAAAAACGATTAAATACTTGTTATTTTTATCCGCTAAATAAGCAGTTAGTTTAAGTGCAGCTTGCGTTATCTGCGTTTCGACGATGTTTGGAGAGAGGAGTTCTTCTTTTTTACATGAGCATAATACCGAAAAAAAGAAAGTCATAAAAAAGGTTACTTTAACGAACGTGTTCATGGTGAGTGGGTATTGATTAAGATTAGACGATTACTTACATAATGATGTAAATGTCTATACTCAACCTGATTCCGCTGTTCTGATTGATAAATCCGAACACCTTTTATCAATTCTTATCCACCCTACAGCCTTTTTGGTATTCAGAAGGGGAAATACCTACCTGTTTTTTAAAACTTGTATTGAAGGCTGTTTTGGAATTGAAGCCCGACTCAAAGGCAATACCCAGCATATTTAGGTGTGAAAAATCAGGAGAACTGAGCAATCGCTTGCTTTCTTCGATACGATAGCGATTAATAAATTGATAAAAATTTTCTTGAAATCCTTCATTGATTATATAAGACATTTCGTGTGTTCCGAGTTGCATTTGTCTTGCCAACATGGATAAATTCAACTCAGGATTTAAGTAGCATTTCTCTTTCTCTAGTATTATAAGAAGTTTCTCTTTTAATTCAGAAAGAGCCTCATCCGTGACTAATTTTTTTTTACTATCAGACGGGTTCAACTCATTCTCTTCTAATACTTTATTAATGTCAGGTAGTTCTGCCACAGGAAAAGGGAACACTTCTCGCTGCTGAATCACAAAATATCCTAAGAAATAAACAATCACAAAATAACAAATATCTACCCAAGAACCTTTGGGACTAAAACTCGCATTAAATACCAAATCAAGTAATAGGACAAAGACAATACCCCCTATACCATATAAAAAATTTCGTAACCAATCTAATTGAAATTCAGCAGGACTAGCCGTTAAGAGTTCCATCTTTTTTCGGTGCTTCCGTAATTTAATCAAACTTAACATCCAATAACTACTTAACTGAACCATCCAACAACTCAGTAAAATCACACTTTCGGTATCCAATTTTTCAGGAGCTTCGGCTATACTCGCCAACTTGATGGAATCGTTTGAAAGAAAAAAAGGGATAAATAGCAAGAAGAAAAGAAAGGCTGGAATAAAATGTAAGCAATGCTTCCATCGAAAACGTTTTTCGATAGCAACATACCGAGAAACAACCAGATACAACGTAGGAGATAACGTAAAAATAAAGATAAACGGAATACCTATTAACATTGGAAACTCCTTATAAACTCCATGAACGGTTAAGGAATCATCCAACATAAAAATGGCAAGTGTTAATAAAAAAAATCCCAACCAGCGATTGGCCTTTGCATTTGCTAAACGCTTGGCTGTTAAGACTAAAAACGCAAGTAATAAAATGCTCCCTACGGTTAAATCACTTAGAAGATTGTACATGAATAAATGATTCGCTTATTCCTTATTACGAAGTAAATTTGCTCATAAAGGTACAAAAACGTTTGCTGGATACCTCAATCTATCATCATCAGGAATATTCACCTCTTCATATTTTTCACCTTAACATAATGCCATTTCATATAAAAAACGGCATTATTGGTCTATTTTTGGCTCAGATTTCATGTAGAACAATACAATAAACCTTAATTGTTTACCTACCTTGTGGTCTAATTCAAGCTAAGAATAAACGCATATCTTTACAATCATACAACTATGAAGGAGTTAAGAAAATTGAAAAACTTAATCATCTAAACTCCTTAATGGTTAAGAATACAGTAAACATAAGTAATTGATTATCCATCATTAAATAGCTATGTTTTCTATGTTGCTATGTGGTGAATCACAATTCAAGCTCCAACATCAAACCAACTGTAATAAATAATACATAACTTCATGTACAAACATCTCATTCTATTTTTATTCCTTCTTGCAAACACGACTTTTGCCCAAAATACAGGAACAAAAACTAGCAGCATCTCTGGTAAAATTGTAGATGCCAGCAATAACCAAGGGCTTGCGTTTGCCTCAGTAGGTGTTTTTAAAACAAAAAATGCCAAAGAAAGTCTAGTAGGCGGTATCACTGTTCAAGAATCTGGACTATTCTCCATTCCTAATTTACCACTTGGAAAACTGACGGTTCGTATTTCTTTCGTTGGTTACAAAAATTTTGAAAAAGTAATCGACCTTGCCGAAACAAATCTCGATTTAGGTACGATTCAAGTAAGTCCTGACAACAAAATGCTGCAAGAAGTGCAGGTGAAGGGCGAAAAAGACCAAGCGAATTTGGGCATGGACAAACGTGTTTTTAGCGTTGGGAAAAGCCTAACAAGTATTGGCGGAACAGCCGAATCAGTACTGAGAAATGTACCATCGGTCAGTATCGACGAAAGCGGTGCGGCTAGTTTACGCAACATGGCAACCACGATTTATATCAACGGCAAACCAACGCAATTAACCTTAGCACAAATTCCTGCAAATCAGATTGAATCGGTGGAAGTTATTTCTAATCCATCGGCTCGTTACGAAGCCTCCGCAACAGGTGGTATTGTCAATTTGGTCTTAAAGAAAAATCGAGAAGCGGGTTTTAACGGTACGGGAAGTGTCGGTATTGGCTCAAACGGACGCTATGACGGCTCGCTTAACCTTGATTATCACGAAGGTAAATGGACGTTCAATGCCTTGTATAACTTAAATTCGACTAAAAACCCTTTGACAGGCTATGTCAACAGAACCAATTCTACCAATGGGGTAGCGTCTAGTTTTTTCAACCAAAATACGGATATTAACCTAAATAACGTCTTCCAAAATGGTCGTCTATCCATTGATTTTACGCCTAATAAAAACGATACGTGGTCTTTGGCTGGGAACATTGTTGGCGGTGCTTTCAATACGGTAACGAATCAGGCGTATAATTATCAAGATGCAACGAGAGCAGTTACCAGCTCAGGAACTCGTACGACTCAACCTGCCAACAGTTATACCAACGTAGGTATCGAATTGGATTGGAAACACGCTTTTGCTCGTAAAGGAAGAGAACTTTCGGTGCGTACTTCTTACACCAGAAACAACGTATCCAATGCAGCAGATTGGTTAACTACCGCCTTGAATGCCGATGGCACAAACCAGCCGAACTATCCAGAAACAGATAAAATAACAGGTCGCCAACTTGGAGATCAGTATTTGGCTCAGTTGGACTATGTACATCCCTTAAACGACTCGACACGCATTGAAATGGGTTTCCGTTCTTATACCTATCAGCGTGACCAACAGTATTTTTTCAACCAACTCAATAACGCTACCCAGACGTATAGTTTGTTAGAAAGTTATTCACAAAATGCCAACATTCTCGAAACGGTTAATGCGGCGTACTTTTTATATAACCATAAACTAAAGAAAAATATTACGATGGAAGCAGGCTTGCGTATTGAGCAATCTTTTATGCACGGACTGTCTCGTTTTGACAACAGTAGTTTTGGTTATGATTATCCAACGGCATCAGGCGGGAATTTTCTACAAGCCTTTTTCCCTTCGTTTGGCTTAACGAAAAAAATCAGCGAAGATGCTGAATTAGGATTGAGCCTAAGTCGTAAAGTAGGAAGACCAAGTTTTAGACACGTATTTGTGGGTATTCAGTCGAGTGACCGTCAGAATATTACCGTAGGAAATCCGAAGGTACAACCCGAATTTGTGAATACCGCAGAATTAAATTATACGCAAAATATAGGACATGTAAGCTGGATTGCTTCGGCCTATTATATTTACGAAGACCATACCATTAAGCCAATTACGCAGCCTTCGGCAAGCGATCCAAGTATTTTGGTAACGACTTTTGTGAATACCAAAGCCGACATTCAGTACGGGATGGACAATACCTTAAAATACAACGCTGGGCCACTGACCATCATGGGAAATATCAATGTGTATAACTTTATTTTGCAGTCGGAAACCAATCAAAATCAACTAGTAACTTACCGTTCAAAATTGAATATTTCGTACCGTTTCCCATCGAATTATTCCGCACAATTGACACTTGACAGAAATAGCCGTTCTCCAACTTTACAAGGGTATCGTGAAGCAGTACAAGGTGCGGATATTGCAGTACGTAAATCATTCTTACAAAATAGAGCGAGTATTGCGTTTACGGTAAATGATATGTTCAATTCTCGTAAATTCATCTCGACGTATGAGCAAGGCAACACCTTCCAAACAAGCATGAACCGCAGAGAGACTCGTTTTTATAAGGTAACGTTACAATTCCCCATCGGAAAACCAAACGCTACTTTCCGTAAAAAAGAAGGCAAATTTGAGAAACCAGATGTGGATTTTGGGAACTAAGTACCCAACCTATTTTACCACATAGGTACATAGAAAACATAGTTAGTTGAGTAATAATGTAAAATTTTGGATGTCGAATTTTGGATTTAACACCCTATCTATCAGAATTTTATCTATCCGTTAACTCTTTGTTAAGACCTGTTTGACCACATAGGAACATAGAAAACATAGCTTCATTCTTACGTTTTTTTAATCAAGCCATGCAACGGTTTGGGGTTGAGTTTCGTCTCTAAGATAAAAGCAACACACTCTTAAAATCCTCGTAATGATGACGACTCTCTTCTCTAAAAACCTGATAATCGGACTGGTAAGTTTGATTACCATTTCCTTTACATTAAGTTCTTGTAATCAAAAAATGGTGGAATGCCTTTCTCCTCCTCCGCAAGTAATACTTTCGTTCATCGGAAAAGATACGAGTGAAGTTTTTGCAGCAACTAGAATAAAGATTGCTTATCAAACGGCTGATAATAAAAAAAACTACCTCAGCGATTTGACCAGTCTTACGTACAATCCGAGTCTGAAAAATATTTTTCGTTCTAATGAAATAATTGGCACAGCAGAAAGTCTGGGAAATAACACCGCATTCACGGTCGAAGTAGATGGCGTAGCACAAGGAAATTTACTACTAAAAACAAGCAAATCGAACGAACCTTGTAATCCATGGACGCAATTAACAGCACTAACATACAAAGGCGTTACTCCCAAAACAGTCAGTTATAACATTTATGTTATTCCTTTGAATTAGGGAAAAGGTGTTAATCGTTTATCCGTTATCAGGAGACAATCAAAACCAACTTGATAATTTAGGATGCACGGAAGGATTCCTTCAAAAGGAAGCCTTCCGTATAAATAACCTAGCTTCGACAATCTTTCCATTTAGACGACGACTTCTGTCACTGGCGAAATGGAGAAGAGTAAGAAATGATAAAATACTTGGGATTAAGTACGATTCTCCTATACTTTCTAAGTACGTGGACTTATTTATTTGCTAATATTTATATACCAAGATATTGAATTAACCTGCTGATTTTGAGTTTCTTCTTCGGATAACAGAGAGACTATTAACTAATAACGGCTTGTTACTTACTATTTGATTCTTCATATTAATCCTTTGTTTGAAATACAGAAGGATTCTATACATAAAATGATACCTGTTTGTTTAATTGATGGCATTCCTGTGCAGATAAAAGGTGAATAAGCGATAACGTTAAATTGTCGGGTCGTTCTTTTTAGAAAATACGATTTCTTGATAATTCAATTGTACCTTTGTTTATGAAACAAAAACGGGATTTCTGGGGTTGTTTCAATAGTCGTAAACTTTACATGGTTAGCCAATGATTTATGTCTGAAAGCTATCTCCACATCGCAATTTTTCATCGTTAGATATGTCAACTAAATATTTTCATCTTACTGTTAAAGAAGTAATTGAAGAAACCGCTGATACCAAAACCTTTACATTTTGGCATCCTATTCACCAAGCAATTAGCTATAAAGCTGGGCAATTTTTGACCTTAATTCCTGTGATTGATGGACAAAAAGTACGCCGTTCGTATTCGATGTCTAGTTCTCCTAACAAAGATGCGTCGATTGCCGTAACGGTTAAACGTGTGCCAAATGGCTTGGTTTCAAACTACCTCTGTGATACCCTAAAAGTAGGCGATGCCATCGAAGTAATGGAACCTATGGGGCATTTTGTGATAGAACCTAACCCGACCAAAAGCCGTACCGTTGTGTTGTTTGGAGGAGGTTCTGGCGTTACGCCTTTGATGTCGATTGCTAAATCGGTGTTGCCTGTCGAAACCACTACAAAGGTGTATTTGGTGTATGGTTCTCGTAACGAAGAAAGTATTATTTTCAAACAGCAATTAGTAGAACTAGAAGCACAATATAGCGGTCGTTTTAAGGTAGTGCATGTATTATCGCAACCTTCTGCTGCATGGACGGGCGACAAAACTCGTATCAATCAGGCTTTGGCAGAGCGTTTCTTGACACAAGAATTAGGCAATGACATCACAAAAGCAGAATACTACCTTTGTGGCCCTGCTGGAATGATGGAGCAAGTGACTACTTCTTTGACACTCGCTAAGGTACCTACGGCTCAGATTCATCAAGAACACTTTACTTCAACCCACGGAGGAACGGCCATTGTAGAGGAGGAAGAGGATGATTCGTTAAAAGAACAAACCGTTACGATTCAATACGAAGGAAATGATTATACCGTAGTAGTAAAACCACACGAAACCATTTTGGATGCTGCCCTTCGTGATGATATTGATTTGCCTTATTCTTGCCAAGCGGGGATGTGTACAGCTTGTCTAGGAAAATGTACTTCGGGTAAGGTGGTTATGGACGAAGAGGATGGATTAACCGATAATGAAATTAAACAAGGCTATATTTTAACCTGCGTAGCCCACCCTAAAACGGCAGGCGTAGTGATAGAAATTGATTAATGCAAAAACGCTCTCTCAGTATTGGGGGAGCGTTTTTGGTGTTTGTAAATCGCTTTTTTAGATGTATAATCTGGAAACCTGGGATGACGGATTTGTAATTCGTTTTATAGACTGCGACATAACTTCTTGGAACGAAGCCTTATAGGTTTTCAAAACCTATAAGGTTTTTTGCGGATTAAAATTCTACTAAGT
>JBMLRK010000517.1:24569-40659 GCA_049241065.1 Spirosomataceae bacterium | reverse complement strand
AAGAGGCTGGGTTCGGATGAACTCAGCCTCTTCTATTATATAGTTACTTTCTACGGTTTCCTTTGAACTTTGGGCCTTTTTTATCTTTAGCACCTGCGTCCTTTACTCCACCTCTCTTTTCTTTCATTTTTTGACGAGAGGCTCTCATATCTACCGACTTTCTACCTCTGTTGCCAGCCATTCCGACTAACTCTAAATCCATACTTCTACGGCTTAGGTTTGTTTCTTTTACTCGAACAGTAAGTTTATCACCAAAAGTAAATACTCTACCTTTACGCTGCCCAACGATTCTGAAATTATCTCGGTCAAAGTCATAATAGTCATCATTTAAATCGACCATTCTAATTAGCCCTTCAGATGCTGTTTCGGTAATTTCAACAAAGATACCAAACTCCGTTACCCCAGAGATAATGCCATCCCACTCTTTAGCAGGATCCATTAAGCTCATGTATTCTACTTGCTTATATTTAATAGAAGCTCTTTCTGCTTCACTCGCCAATTTTTCCATTTCAGAACTATGCTTCGCTTTCATTTCCCATGCAGCACGCTCCAATACATCTCCTTTGTCAAGGTAGTGTTGTAGCATTCGATGAGCCATCATATCTGGATAACGACGAATCGGGCTGGTAAAGTGCGAGTAAAACGGAAATGCCAAACCGAAGTGACCAATTGGTTCAGTACTATACTTCGCCTTAGACATCGTTCTGATGGCTAGGTTTTCTAGGATATTCTGTTCCGCTTTTCCTTCTACATTCTCCATTAATGAGTTTAGGGACGTACTAATTTTCGCAATGTCGGTTTCAACACTGTAACCAAAACGTTTTGCAAAAGAAGAGAAGTTACGTAGTTTTTCTGGATCTGGAGCTTCGTGAACACGATAAACCATTGTATTCTTGGTATCCTGAACCCTCAAGTTATACACATATTCAGCCACACGCTTATTTGCCAGCAACATAAACTCCTCGATTAGCTTATGAGCGTCTTGACGCACTTTCTGATAAATCCCCAAAGGTTTACCCTCTTCATCTAATTGAAACTTCACCTCAACCGTTTCAAAATTAACTGCCCCGTTGGCAAAGCGAGCCGCTTTTAAAATGTAAGCTAGTTGATTTAGAATCGTCAATTCTTTCTTATAAGGAGCAGTTGTATCATCCGCTGGTGCATTTAACACCTCTTGAGCCTCTTCATAAGCAAATCGCTTATCCGAGTGGATAATTGTACGGCCGAACCATTCCTTCTGAATTTGCCCTTCTGGAGTCATTTCGAAAACAGCAGAGAAAGTCAATTTATCCTCATTTGGACGAAGCGAACACAAACCATTCGATAACTTTTCTGGCAACATTGGCACTACTCTATCTACTAAGTAAACCGAAGTAGCTCTTTTGAAGGCTTCTTCTTCTAGTTTTGTATTAGGTAATACATAATGCGTAACATCGGCGATATGCACACCGATTTCATAGTTTCCATTTTCCAAAAACTCGAAACTCAAGGCATCATCAAAATCCTTTGCATCCACAGGGTCGATGGTAAAGGTTGTAACCTTACGAAAATCTCTACGCTTCTTGATTTCGGCAGCCGTAATTTTCTCAGAAATTGCCTCTGCTTCTTTTTCTATTTCGGCAGGAAAATGATTTGGTAAACCAAATTCGGCTAAAATAGCGTGCATTTCGGTATTATTATCACCCGAATGTCCGAGAACTTCTTCGATATGCCCTTCCATTTTACGATCAGCCTCAGCCCACTTGGTAATGTTAACAATTACCTTATCGCCATGTTTAGCATCTTTCAAGAAACTACGAGGGATAAAAATATCCTGATAGTATTTCTTAGAACTCGGTGTTACGAAAGCATAAGCAGGCAAAATTTCAATCGTACCTACCAATTTTTCTCTACCACGTTGAATGATTTCTACCACTTCCCCTTCCTCTTTATCAGCCCCTTTTCTAGTGGGTGTTGATAAAAAAACCTTTACGGTATCGCCATCGACAGCACCGTTTAAGTCACGAGAGTCGATCCAAATATCTTTTTCTCTCCCTTCAACTACTGCAAAAGCAAAACGAGTATTCACATGGTCTATTCGTCCGACCACGTAGCGTTCTACTTTATCCACCATGTAGCTACCTTCTGGAGTTTTGATAAGTTTTTTATCCTTCTTCTCTAATTCTGTAATTAATACTCCAAATAAATCTTTGGTATTTCTATCACGAACTGCAAATGCCTTATGTACCTGGTTTAAAGACCAAGCACTTGTATCGTTTAGTTGAAAAAATTCTAGTATTTCAGCTTTTACCGCTTCACGAAAGCGTTTTTCTTTTGATATATCTTTAGCCATTGCTATTATGATGTAAGGATTCCGCCTATTGCTATCAAGGAAGCTCTTACTCAGATTAAATTAAGTTGTGACTGATGCTATGTAACACAACTTAGTAATTATTATTAAAGTCACTGAATCAGTATAGCGACCTTCCCAATCTTATCTGTAAGTTGATTATTTTGTACAGTTTTCAAACGGATTTACAAAAATGAGACTTTTTATTGAGCTATTCATGTAATATAGCGGATTTGTATAAAATGACCCCATTTACTTCCTTTGTTAAAGATGCAATAAGTTATCCACAATTTCAAAAAACTTATACACAGAGTTGTTTATTTTTTATATCTAATCGTTCCGTTATATCCCGCTAAAATTCATTATCCCCAACTCAAAAACGATTCATCCACAAAGTTATCCACACTGTTTTTAATTTCAATTTTTCTATACTTACCTAAAAAATAGGCTTTTAGGCTTATTTTAGCCTATTTTTTCACATTCTATTTTAAAACGAATGCTTTATCCTCTCTAAGATTTGAACATTGAACACCCAATTCACGTGCTTCTGTGGATAACTTATTGGCATACCAGTCGGTATATGAACCATCAATGATTAAGTGTGTATAACTAATGTGATTTTGAAGTTCTTCCAAGCTTTTAACCGACTTATTGGCTAGAATAAGATAATCTACCCCGTAATTAAGTAATTCCACACGTTTATTTTTTAAGGACTCTCGTAAGATTAAGAATGTTTTACCATGCCACGATAAGAAGGTATTTTCGGTGATATGCCCCATTGCAAAATTAGGACTTACTTGTTTACTCTGTTGTAAATCAATACTTAGGGTATCTGTGATACCTAGTGAAGACCAGTAGTTAGTCAGACGAAAGGATATATTGCTCCTACTTTTCAGAAAATCAGCGTCGGCAATAAGGTATGCATTCTTTCCTTCCACTACAGAGAGAACCGTATGTTTTGGCACAGATAAAATGGTTAAACTTTGCTGTTGACGACGATGCGAGAAATCCACCAAGTTTGAAGAAATTAATAACCCTACACAAACGATTGCCACATAAATCCATTGAAATCGTTGCGTTTCAATTACAGCTATAATCGCAAAAATTACAAGGTACATTATCCACATTTCCCAAGTGTGTAGGTACAAGAATTTAGTAATCGCATAAGGAAGCTTTTCTACCAACAAAACACTGTCGTTGAGTAAGTCGATAGTCCAGCGAAGTACCACTCCCAAACACACAACCACCTTCGATAAGTTTAGCCACAATAATAACTTGGTAACTCCCACAAAACCAAGCCCTAAACAAAGTACCACCGAAGAAAGCAAAATGACTACAGGATTAGCAAATAAGAAATAATTAGGGAATTGATGGAAATAATAAATCGTGATGGGCAACGTCGCAATTTGAGCAGCAATAGCCACTGTTGTAACTTTCCAAAGACGATCGAATAACCAATATATCCAATTTCTATCTTTATCAATTACGATAATGGGGTTCAATATAGGCTGGAAATAAATCATTCCAAAAACAGCCAAGTAAGATAGTTGAAAACCTATATTAAAGACAAAATACGGATTCCAGAGCAATAACATAAACGCCGAGAAAGCCACGGTGTTATAGGCATTTTGATCTTTCTTCCAGACATCAGCAATCAAAAAGATGGAAAACATTAACGTAGAACGAAGTACGGGTGATGACAAACCCGTCACTAAAGCGTAAAACCATAGTAAACTTAGAATAATGGTAACGAATAAAGCGTTTGAAAAAGGCTGATTTTTCCGTCTAAGAAACGCCAACAACGAATAAAGTACGGCATAAATTACCCCAACATGTAAGCCAGAGACCGATAAAACGTGAATTGCTCCTGCTGCCGAATAAGCTTGAATCAGGTTATTGTCAAGGTCATCCCTCAATCCTAAAATCATCGCATTGGCAACGCTATAAGCTGATTTCGATTGTAGGTATTTCGTCAGGATTTCATCTGCACTTTGGTTAATTTGAATAGCCCAATCAAGTAACCAAAACGGTTGTTGATGTCCTATTTTCACTACATTGACATCATTTAAAAAGTATTGATACTCCACATTTTGAAACCGCATATATTGTTGATAATCAAACTCAAAAGGATTTTTGGGAGCTTCAATTAACGTTGGAGCAGTTTTTATTAAGAAAATATCTCCAACTTGTGGTTTGGGTAACTTTTCTCGTTGAAGATAAAGTAGCACTTTCCCTTTTGTATCAACCTGTTTATCCCCAATCCAAGCGTTGTCAACACTAGCAATGGTTTTCCACACGCTCGCCTTTTCTTCGGGAAGCGATACCACTTTTACCCGCACGTAGCTAATCTTATTCACATTTTTGGTAAAAGAATAAGGGCTATTATGCTCTGTTTTATAAAATGCCAAGGTATAACCTAACAGCACAATCGAAGAAGTTCCCAGCACTCCTTGGGCAAGAGACACAACGGAAGCATTGCGAAATTTATTCAAAAGAGCGAACAGTAGTAAAAAGCAAAAGATACATGCAATCAAAATACTTGTGCCTTCGAGTGGGAAATAATGATAACCAACAATGCCGACAATAAGGGCAATGGTAAAACGAACAAAAGGAAATGGTGCGAAAAAATTCATGGTCAGTAGAACAAGGTAATAAATGATTTACCTAAAGACGAATAGACTTAAAAAGAGTAACATCCAATTTTATGAGCCGAGAAAAATAGGTTCTTTTAGGTAAGGAAAATTCATAAAATTGTAAAAAGCTCTTAATAAAGCGATTTTCAAGCCTTAGAGGCTTTAAATATTTGTATCTTTGCAGATTGATTCAAAACACCCCAAAAATATCAGGAATGGCAAGTGACAAATTAGATAAATTTTTAAAGGGTAATTCATTACCAAAAATTATTGTTCGTGGTAAACAAATGCTTGAAAACAAAGGTGTTACCATTGATAAAGTAATTACAGACAGTAATGGAGAAGGCATTTTCAAAGTAAAAAGTGAAACCACAGCCCAACAGTATAATGTTGAAATAAAAAACTGGAATAACGGGGTTATTGTAACAAAATGTAACTGCGATTACGATTGGGGTGGAATTTGTAAGCATAGAGTTGCTAGTATTTTAGCACTGAAAGAGTATCTTAAAATTAACCCTAAAATTGAGGCATTCAAGCCTAAATTTGTTACGGCTGAACAAATTGTTAGAATTTCTGCTTTTGATGACTTTTCTCTGAAACAATTGGCGACAGAAGCCGATTGGAAGTTTAGAAACGCACTTGTTCAAACAGACATTAAACACGCATTGAACGGTGTTGCTGAAACAGAAGTCAAACATGGTAATGCTACTTACCAAGTGCGTATTGAGAAATTACGTTACAATAACGAGTTTTTAACTACTTGTAACTGTAATTTATCCATTGAAGCACCTCTTTGTATCCATAAACTATCGTCGTTAATTGCTATCCGTAACGCTTATGGCCCTGTCAATCCATTTGAACGGATGCGTGATTATAGTGAGGAAAAGAAGAAACTTCTTACTGAATATGGTTTCACGATAGAGGAAGATATTAGTGGAAAGTTTGATTTTAAGATTGCTAGTTCGGGTGAATTACAACTGATTGTACTGGATAAGTCGATTCAAAAATTAAGTGAATATCAAAACTGGCGAGTTATCAACAATGCTATTTTTAGACCAGCAGATGCCAGTTATTTATTGAATACCGTAGAAACGGATGCTGATTCAAAACGCCAACTCATTTATGTAATTCATTTTGAGGGAGAACAATTTTTGAACGATATTACAATTGATGTATTATCAGCAAAAATCGGTAAACAGGGGAAAATTTCGTTTGTAAAGCCCTTGGAAGCAAGCAATTTCAAAGACTTTCCAGATATGTCTGAAAGCGATAGCAAATTGATTGCCTTAATTAGTAGTATTAGTGGAGAAGGCATTCAGAGTTATGCCAAACGAAAGGATTTACGACTTCCTTATTTTAGCGATCGCCTCAGTAAAGAAGAGGTTTCTGCCGATACCTTACCGATTATTGAAGAATATATCAACAAGCAACTTGACCGTATCATTCAACTTCTACAAACAAAACTCCTTTTCAATAGTAAAACAAGTTATGTAAGTAGTCAGGCGGATTTAACCCCTATTGAAATATCTCCAGAAAAAGTATTACCTCATTTCTGTTTACGAGAAGAAGAGGATTTTGTCGTTTTGGAAGGTTTTACAAAACTAGGTAATAAACAAGTTAAACTAGGAACACTGATTAATCCTCCAAGTTTTTGGCTACGTTCTATCGGAACAACCGTCTATAAATTAGCGAATCCAGAAGTAGCGAACTTATTGCATTATTTACCTAAGAATGGGTTTCTAAAGGTTAAGAGAAGCAATTTTGCAGGATTTTTCAAAGAGTTCATTCTTCCATTATCCGAAAAATTCACGGTTGATTTACAGATTGAACAGCCCATTGTTCCTCAAAAATTATTCTTCAAAGAAACGAATGTCTATTTGAAAGAAGATGACAACAACTTACTTTTTGTACCAACTTATACTTATACAGAGAAAGAAATTCCTGTTATAGAAGAGCCAACGGTAGAAGAAGTGGTGGAAGTTGTTAAGAAAAAGCCAGGCAGAAAGCCCAAAGCACAGCCTGTTGATTTGACACCGCCAGAAGGACAAAGTTTTGAATTTAGACATGACCATAAAACGAATCGAATTTTGTTTGAAGATGAACAAATTACGATTCATGAGCGAAATGCAGATGCGGAAAAAGTAGCTTATAAGGCATTAAATGCGTTGCACCCTAACTTTTCATATCAAGAACAATATCCGTTTTTATACCTTCCTTTCGAGGATGTCTTGAAAAGTGGATGGCTATTTACGTTCGTGGATGCGATGCAAGCGAGTGATATTAAGGTATTGGGAATGAAAGAACTGAAAAAGTTCAAATACAATACCAATCGTGCAAATATCAACATTAAAGCTGCATCGGGAATTGACTGGTTTGATATGAAGATTGAATTTCATTTTGGCGACCAAATGGTTTCGTTGAAAGATATTCAAAAAGCAGTGTTGAAAAAGCAAAATTATGTGGAATTGAAAGATGGAACACTTGGAATGTTGCCTGAGGAATGGATTAAAAAATATGAGAATATTTTGAAATTCGGGAAAATCAAAGGCGATGAACTACAAGTTTCTAAACTTCATTTTTCTCTAATCGACGAACTAGGCGAAGATTTAGATAATATTGAATTAGAAAAAGAACTCTTTGAGAAAAAGCAAAAGCTGTTAAATTTCAAAGAAATGCCCAATGTTGCGTTGCCTCACAATGTTAACGCTACCTTACGTGATTATCAATTAGAAGGTTTTAAGTGGTTATGCTTCTTAGATGAGTTCGGTTGGGGTGGTGTCTTGGCCGATGATATGGGACTTGGAAAGACACTTCAAATGTTGACGTTCTTACAGGAACAACAAAATCGTCATCCAGAAACAACCAACTTAGTGGTTTTACCAACCACCTTGATATTCAACTGGCAAGCTGAGGTAGCCAAATTCTGTCCAGATTTAAAAGTGTTTGTTCACCGAGGCGGTACTCGTCAGAAAACAAATGAGCATTGGAAAGAATACGACATTATTTTGACGACCTACGGAATGATTCGTTCGGACATCGAATTATTTAAAGAATTCATGTTCAACTACATCATTCTGGATGAATCGCAGGCAATCAAAAACCCTGATTCCTTGATTTCTAAGGCAGTAAAATTATTGAAAGCCCGTAATCGTCTGGTAATGACAGGTACGCCCGTGGAAAATAATACCTTCGATTTATTCTCTCAAATGGATTTTATCAACCCAGGTTTATTGGGTACACAGGAATTCTTTAAATCAGAATTTGCGAATCCTATCGACAAAGGGCAAGATAAAGAAACAGCGAGCCAACTGCGTAAGATTGTTTATCCATTTATGCTAAAACGCACGAAGGAAGAAGTAGCGAAAGATTTACCAGAAAAAACAGAAAGTATTATTTTCTGTGAAATGGATAAAAAACAACGCAAAGTTTATGACACCTTCCGTGAAATGTATCGCCAGAAATTGGTCGATAAAATGGCAGTGGACGGAAAAGAGAAGTCTTCGTTCTTGATTTTGGAAGGTTTATTAAAACTTCGTCAAATTTGCGATAGCCCTGCTTTGTTGAATGATGATGCAGAATACGATGATAACTCAGCGAAATTGGATGAAATCATTCGTGAAATTGAAGAAAATGCAGGAAATCATAAAATCCTTATTTTCAGTCAGTTCCTAAAAATGCTTGATTTGATTAAGACGCATTTAGAAAAACATAAAATTCCATTTGAATACTTAGATGGAAAAACAACCGATAGAGCGAGCCGTGTGAATCACTTCCAAGAGGATGATAATTGCCGTGTATTCTTGATGAGTTTAAAAGCTGGTGGGGTTGGTATTAACTTAACAGAAGCTGATTATGTTTACTTGGTTGACCCTTGGTGGAACCCAGCCGTTGAGCAACAGGCGATTGACCGTACGCACCGTATTGGTCAGAAGAAAAATGTCTTTGCGTACCGAATGATTTGTAAGGATACCATCGAAGAGAAAATCTTGATGCTCCAAGCTAAGAAACGAGATTTAGCTCGTGACCTTATCAGTACAGAAGATGGCTTCTTGAAAAAGTTAACTCAGGAAGATATTATTGATTTGTTTACCTAGATAAACGAAATGACTAACCATTAAAGAGTTAAGTGTATTAAGTTGTAGCAGCATTCTATTACCTAACTATTCTTAATTTTTTGATGGTTTTATCTTATATCTTGATATTTAAGTAAAAAAGGCTCTTAAATTGAAAAAAACGTCAAAATCTGGCATTTTTTCAATTTAAGAGCTTTCTTTTTTTGAAACCTAAAAAATTAACACAAACCACTGATAATCAAACAATTAAACTTAATTCTAACGAATAGCAAAGGGCTTGAGAATTTAATACAGCGAATCGTCCTGATAAATGGTCTAAAAAAAATAGGTTAAAATTCAAGATAAGGAGCAATTTTATCAAGCGACTTTGCATCTAAGACCTTTATATTTTCTAAATCCTTTCTTGAAGAAAATTTTCCGTGTTGTTGTCGGTAGGCAACAATCGCTTTTACGACGTAATACTTTAGGTAAAAATGTTTGAAGTCCTCGGCAGTAATTTCGTTGATTTTTATTTTTCGTAAAACTGGATTTTTAATGTAAGCAAACTTTAACGTTTCCTGCACCACAGAAGAATCTAGGCCATACACCTCTTTCAACTGAGTCTCCTCATAAAAGCCCCCGATTTTATCACGATAGTTAATAATTCTAAAAGCCAACTTAGAACCAATACCCTTAATTTTTTTAAGGTCATTCGTATCCGCTCGATTCAAATCAAACGAGACAGGTTTATAACTTTCCTTCGCAGCAACCTTATCCACATTCGATTCAGGTATCTTTGTAAATGAATTAAAACCTGCTGACTTTTCTGGAAGGGTAATATAAGCGGATAAAGAAGCGAATAATGCAGGAGGAAAATCATAAATCCGTTGTAAATCTTCCTTCTTATAAAACTTCCCTCCTTTCGAACGGTAATTTAGCACTCTTTTTACTAGCCATTTGGGAATACCCAATTCTTCGAGTTGCCCCTCCGAAGCCGTGTTTGGGTCAAAGGGAAAATAGTGAGCAGGCTTACTTGCATCAAAGGCGTAATGCTCTTTCGATGAGTTATCATGGTAATTATCAAAGGAATGAAATTTCGATTCTTTTTCTCTTATATCTAACGCAGCTTGTAACTCTTTCACCTTTTTCGCATCCTGTGTATCCATTTCCGAACTGGAATCGGGTAAAAAATCCAAGATAAACGGAATGGCAAGAGCCACAATAAGGAGAATAAAAAGCAGCCAAACGCCCTTGCGTTCAGTTTTATTAAAGGCAAAAAAGTTTTTGAGAAACCTATTTATTTGGTAGAACATCGTATTTAAGTTTAGTTTCTCCTTTTGACTAACAAATGTGCCGTTTAGTTACAGCTTATCCTCAAGAAATTTTACTTTCTGAACATATAATTCTGTATTTCAATCCCTTTATAATAATTTTGTAGAACGATTCGCCACAAGCTGTGGTATATTTTAAGTTTATCAAACGAAATAATTGTATGCTACTTTATAGTACCAAGCACGAAAGCCCCGATGTATCGCTGGAAGAAGCAGTGTTTAGAGGCTTACCTCCTGACAATGGCTTATATATGCCACACGAAATACCCACTTTGCCAGCTTCTTTCTTTGAGAATATTGACAAATTAACCATCAACGAAATTGCCCTTGAAGTTTGCAAGGCACTTTTGGAAGATGATATTCCTGCTGATGATTTAAAAACCATTGTAGATCGTGCTATTACGTTTGAATCTCCTATTGTTGAAATAGAGAAAGATACCTACGTGCTGGAATTATTCCACGGGCCATCAATGGCGTTCAAAGACTTTGGAGCAAGATTCATGGCTTCTTTGATGTCGTACTTTCTTCAAAAATCTCAAAAAGATATTCATATCTTGGTAGCTACTTCTGGAGATACAGGTGGAGCAGTTGCTCAAGGTTTCTATAAAACAGCAGGTATCAAAGTAACGATTTTATACCCCACTGGAAAAGTATCAGACATTCAAGAAAAGCAGTTAACAACTCTTGGTGAAAATGTTACGGCTTTAGAAGTAGATGGAACATTTGATGATTGTCAGGCTTTAGTGAAAGGTGCATTCTTAGATAAAGAGTTATCCACAACGTTCAACTTAGCATCGGCTAACTCTATCAATATCAGCCGTTTAATTCCACAAGCATTTTATTATTTTAGTGCCTATGCACAGTTGAAGAAAATGGGTAATACAAAACCCGTAGTCTTCTGTGTGCCAAGTGGTAACTTCGGAAACCTATCGGCTGGCTTAATTGCACAGCGTATGGGCTTACCAATTCAGCAGTTTGTTGCGGCTACCAATGTGAATAACATCGTTCCTAACTACTTATCCACAGGAGTTTACGAACCAAAACCTTCGCAAGAAACGATTTCTAACGCAATGGATGTGGGTAATCCTTCCAACTTTATTCGTATGCGTATCTTAGCAGGCGATGCGTATGAAGAAGTAGTCAAACATATTTCTGGCGATTTTAGAGACGATGCCGAGACTCGTGTAGCGATGAAAGAAGTATTTGACCGCACAGGTTATGTAATGTGTCCACATACTGCGGTAGCTTATTTAGGTCTGAAGGATTATACTAAATCGTTGCAAGAAGAAGTTGCGGGAGTCTTTTTATCCACAGCACATTATGCTAAATTCTTGGATGTAGTAGAAGACACATTAGGGACGAAAGTAGAAGTACCAGCTCGTCTTTCGGATTTATTATCTAAAGAAAAAGTAGCGATACCGATGAGTAAAAACTTTGAGGACTTTAAAGCTTATCTTTTGGCTTAGTAGAAATTCGATTTGAGGTAGTAGGTATCAAGTTCTACGATGAAACCTTTGTTTATGGTGATGAATTTGGTCAAAAAAAGTTTAAGGTAAGGTAGTAGGTATGAGTTAATAGGTATGAGGTATGCATTTCTATTACCTCTTATCTACTACCTTATACCTACAACCTCATACCTATTAACTTAAACTATTCATACAGTTTTTCGATGAGATGACTGTATTTTGTGTGGATAACCTTGCGTTTTAGTTTTAATGTGGGGGTCAATTCTCCTCCTTCTATCGTAAACAAAGCTGGTAGAATATGTATTTTCTTCACCTGTTCATACTGAGCAATGCTTTGCATTAACGTTTTTACATCCTCATTAAATTTCTGCTTTACTTTTTCATTACAAACCATTTGTTCGTTGGTGGTATAAGCAATGTCATTTCGGTTACACCAATCTTTCAAAGCATTAAACTCAGGAATCACTAAAGCCGATGGGAATTTCTGTCCTTCACCTACCACAATTGCCTGTTCAATTAAGATAGACTCCTTCAATTTATTTTCCACCAATTGTGGAGCAACGTATTTTCCACCCGAAGTTTTGAAAATCTCTTTTTTACGATCGGTAATTTTAAGATATTTTCCTTCAAATAATTCTCCAATATCACCTGTATGAAACCAGCCTTCTGAGTCAATCACTTCCGCAGTTGCTTCTAGGTTGTTGTAATATCCCTTCATTACGGTAGGGCCTTTTACACAAATTTCGCCATCATCCGCAATTTTCACCTGGATATTAGGAATTACTGAACCGACACAGCCCACTCTAAAATCGTCTAATAGACTCGAAGAAACCACAGGTGAAGTTTCCGTAAGTCCATAACCTTCTACAATTGGAATACCTGCTGCCCAAAATACACGAGATAAACGAGGTTGTAAAGCAGCCGAACCCGAAGCAATTAATTTGATATTACCCCCAAGAGCTTCTTGCCATTTACTAAATATCAATTTTCGAGCAATTACTAATTGAAAATTATACAACCAACCCATATCTGCCATTGGGTCATAACGAAGTCCAAGGTTTAAAGCCCAGAAGAATAATTGCTTCTTAACGCCTGTTAGTTCATGACCTTTCGCTACAATTTTATCATACACTTTTTCCAATAAACGTGGTACGGTGGCAAATACTTGAGGTTTTACTTCCTTTAAGTTATCCCCAATCGTTTCCATACTTTCGGCATAATAGATAGAAACTGAAGACCGCATAAATACATATAAATTGGTTCGTTCATAAATATGGCACAAAGGCAAAAAGCTCAATGCCCTATCCGTCGGTTCAAATTCAAGGTGTTTTCCATCAATTACTCCTTCAATATCTGCCACAATATTGCGGTGCGTAAGCATTACCCCTTTAGGTTTCCCCGTCGTTCCCGAAGTATAAATAAGCGTTAATAAATCATGTGGACTAACTTCATTTTTAAGTTGTTCGAGTTGGGTATTATCTCCGTTTTCACCAGCTAGAGCGACTTCTTTCCAGTTTTTTTCCCCATCAATTTCATCAAAGGTATAAATTGCTTCGATGTCTGTTAACATGGCAGTTGCCTCCTTTACTCTTGCTAATAAGTGTGCATCTGAGACAAAAATGAATTTTACCCCTGCATCAGCAAAAATATATTTGTAATCTTCGACCGTAATATTTGGGTACATAGGCACAGAAACAGCCCCGATTTGCTGCATACCCAAATCCATAAAATTCCATTCTGGTCGGTTTGTTGAAACAATGGCAATCTTGTCATCCTTTCGTACACCTAACTTATATAATCCATGACTTACCTTATTGACAATACTTAATACCTCTTGAGCAGTATATTTATGCCAAGTACCGCCACGCTTAATGGCAAAAACATCGTCTTTATTAGACGGAACGATACAATTATGGAGTAGATCAAAAACTCGACTGATATGCGGATGTGTTTTCATGGCTTATTGACAAAAGTATGCTATACTAAAAATACAAAATAACATAGCAAAATTTATATTTAGTTGTTTCAAATATACATAACTATTTTACAAAATAGTATGTAAGCATAATTTTTTTGTTGATAAAAAAGAAAAGCTTGCCCTTTGAAAGAGCAAGCCGATGTAAGTTATAAAAAAAGATTGAATCTAATTTCCTTTTTTGACTCGAATGATTTCTTCTGTGCCGTCTGCATGTACATAGCGTAGCTTGACAATTTCGGTTGATGTTGTGTTATTTAAAACATATTCGCCCGAAGAACTAGGTCTATCGTTGATAAAAATACCTTGAAAAACTTCGCCCGTTTCAAAATAGTAAATCCCATTTCCATCACGCTTTCCTGCAATCCAATCTCCTTCGTAAATTTTGTAACCTTGTGGGTCATAGTGAATTCCTGCTCCGTGCCGTTTACCGTCTTTCCATAAACCCTTATAACTTCCTTGTGAACTGTGGATAAAATAGCCCAATCCTTCTGAGCAATTTCCCTCGATACAACCTGTTTGATGGTTATCCACAACTTGCGGGCGAGTGTACACAGGCTGCATTATTTCTTTCTGGGTTTCATCGGCAATGCTTATCTGGGCTTCTTCATTTTTGTTTTCCACCATTTTTCCTCCTGCTTTTGTCCATTCTTCCTTCCACCCTTTTTCGATAGCCTTGAGTCGTTCCCACCTTGGCGGATGGGTGTTATTCCCTGTTTCGTCCTGAAAATGGTTAATCGCCAATTGAGCTTCTTCTAAACTTGCACCCAGTTTAAACAAACAAGCTCCCGAAAATTCATCTGCTTCTAATTCCTTTTGGCGTTGGTCGGTACGAGGAGATGTCGGGTGATAATAAGCCAAATGACCTACTTCATGAGCTAAAATCGAAATAGCGGCCCAGTCTTTAGTTGTTACTTCTTCTACTCGATTCAAAAAATCACGGTCATAAATAATGGTAGGTACGCCTTCCACGAGGGTTGCAAAACAATTATCGGTATTGTCGCATTCGACCATTTGAAAGGGACAACGAGAGAGATTCATCAAAGAAGCTATTTTCTTGACCTCCTTTTCGGCACGACCAGCCGAAATATAGTGTTGCATATTTTGGCAAATTTCATCTACCTGACTACTATTTCCATAATAATGACAAACAAACGTAGCTGGATTTTGCTGTGCATAAGTACGACTTATACACAACATGAGCAGTAAAGACCAATACTTCATGAGCGTAATTATTAAAATATGAAAAATGAAGTAGTCCTGTTATCAGATGAAATACGGTTATGTGGAAAAAAGAAAAGAGGTGTGTAAAAAGTGTAGAAGTTTAACGTTTAAAGCATTTAACACAAAATAATATCTCTGTTTTTAGCTTTAATCTGAGCGATGGTCACTCATAAACTTTTTACTTTTTACCCACCTCTTTCTTAGAAATGGAAATTATTACTAATTTATTGCATCCCCCCGAAGATTTCTGAATCTTTTTCGTGCATCAGCTCCGTAGATACTTCCTGGATATTTTGTTAATAACTCTTGGAACAACTTCATGGCTTTGCTTGATTGATTCAAATTATCTTGATAAATCTTGGCTAAGGTGTATAAAGCATCATCCCCTAAAATTTCGATAGCAAATTGTTCATGAATCGTTTCTAAATCTTTAATCGCTTTATCCACATCACCTATTCGTAAGTAGGTCTTTGCTCGTAAAAATAACACGTTATCTTCCAGAGAATTTCCTTTTAAGGTTTTCAACATCTTATCCATTGCTGCTAAGGCTTCCGTATCTCGATGTTGAAAAAGAAGTAATTCAATTGCTGCATACGATTTCATACCCGCTTCCGTACTATCTTCCCCTGTATTTTCTAAAATCAGTAAACTCAAATCCATGGCATCGTTAGCAATTTCACGAGTGGTAGCTTGTTTAAGAATATCCAAGACCTCACGAGCTAATTCAAAATCCCCTCTGAAATAAGCCAATTTTGCATTTCTTAATTTCGCATCGTATCCGAGTGGACTATCTTTTTCGGACTTTTCCACTTGTGAATATAATAAGGTTGCTTCCCAAGGTTCAGTTTTCAACACATAAATATCTCCCAAATCCAATTTACAACGGTCTATGAATTGCTGATCACCCTGAGCATTGGCAATTGCCTTGTTCAAAACCGTGATTGCCGTATCCTTTTCATTTAGATAAAACGCATACAATAAACCTTGATTTCTAAGACCGTCTAATGTTCGCTGATTTATCCCCAATTCGCCTAACATTTTACTATATTCGTTGATTAAAACTCGAATATCCGCTAAATT
>JBMLRK010000517.1:0-24559 GCA_049241065.1 Spirosomataceae bacterium | reverse complement strand
ATTGACAGGATAAACTGTCTTTATCAACTCCTCTTTTGAGGTTATCAACATTCTTCTCCACACAGGGTAATATACATTTTTGGGGTACTCTTTTACTAAATATTCAAAAATTTTCCCTGCACTCTGAAAATCCTTATTTTGATAGGCCAAATCCCCCAAACGGCTAACTTCAAGTCCTTCTTTTTTGTACCGACGATCCAAGGCTTTCAGTTGGACAAAGGCCCTATTGAATTCCTTCTTTTGAATTAAATGCCAGCTCAATAGTTGACTGAAATAAGGCTGTTCTGGATACTTCTGAATATCCGCATAAAGTATTTTCTCAAACAGTTCAATATCACTATCCTCTTTTAGTTCATCTTGAAACATCATTTCGACAGATTCAAGGTTTTCCGTCATTAATCCGTATCTCAAGTACTCCTCTATCATTTCTGCCCTTTTACCCACTCTACGATAGAGTTTAGCCATCTCTAGGGTCATTTTCCCTGCATCTTTCGTAGCAACCCTCGACTCTTCAATCGCTTTGATGGCTAAATCGTACTGTCCGTTCTCGATTAGGTCATTTAACAGACCAATCAATACGTTATCATCAAGCTTTGCTTTATCCACAGCAAGGGTGTACTGTTTGGTGGCATCCTCCTTTTTTTCAAGCATTTCGAGCAATCTTCCGTATTCGGCGATGTATTTTACGTCACCATCCGAAGATTTAATCTCTTTTTTCAGAAATTTCTCAGCAGCATCCCACTCTTTCAACTTGATAAGTGTCTGTAAATAAGGCTTATGAACTTGCTTTACTGATTCTTTACTTTTCGCCAATTTCTGAAAAATGACCTTCGCTTTTTCAAATTCCCCTGCTTTCAGGTATTCCATCCCCACTTCTGCTTCCTGAGCTTTCAAAGACCCCGTCAACAATACAAGAACCAAGCACCAGCCATATCGAATCCACTTCCCTTTTTTATTTTTCAAACGCTCTTCCATTTCATTTTCATTTTTTCACACATTTCAACATTGTATATAAATATAGATTTTAATTTTTTTTTAAAAGAGAAAAGAATCTATTATTTCTATATGGTCTGTGGATATGTTAATTAATTGTTAAGAAATCATTTTTTTTAAAGTCTTGTGGGTAAGTCCTCTTTTGTCCACAAGTTATAAAGTAGTTATTAACTATTAAATAATTGATAATCAGTGACTTAATTTTTGTTAACATCTATGTTTACAAGTTATCCATTTATCTTGTGCTTATCAACACGACTCTTTTAATGTGTTTAACTTGTCTGTTAGCTGCTGATAACTCAAGTATTTATACACGTGGATAACTAAGTAGAATTACTTTCCACGACTTATAATTTTTAATCAACACTAATTGTACCAATTATCGACTACTTATCAACACTATTTGCACACACTTTGTGGTTTTCCACTTTTTGCTTCGTTTATCTTGTTTTGGCAAGTGGAAAATCAATGTGGAAAGCGAGGTTATCCACAATTAGTCTATGGAAAAGTTGAATCCAGTTAATTCAAAGTTCTGTTTTAGCTTTATTTTATCTTTTATAAACAAAATAGGTTCTGGAAGGCTATTTTTATCCACATCGCCAGTATCCCAACGACGATTTCCGTTTTCATCAACCACTAATCTAATTGTGTATAAGCCTGCTTTCACGAAAGTGAAGTTATAAGCAGGGGTATTAAACAACTCTTGCATCACCTGTCCCTGTTCGTTGATTAGTTGTACAATGAAGTTCTTCTTTTGTTTGTTGGTAACTTCTCCACCAATCGTCCCATATAGTTCTGGATCTTTTATCGGATTTAAGGTTTTAATATACATAGAGCTGTCTCCTTCAATTGAGATGAACGCACCTTTTTGAAATTGAATGCTAATGTTTTCTTTGGCTCGGATGGCCTCCTTAAAGACGATATTCATTTCTGTCATGTCCTTATTCCAGTGGATAAGTTCTTTCGAAACAGGAATTTTCTTGATTGTATCACTTATTGCTTTGATGCTATCTATACTCCATGAACGAATAGGTTTACTAAATGTCAATGTGTATGCTAAACTTTTAGGCTCTACATCATCGTTGGCATCAGGGGTTATTTTGGTGGTAAGTTCTTCTTTAATGTTATCATTTTCTTTTTTACTAGGTACTTTAAACTTAATTTTTTGCTCATGCGTAAAGACACGCTCCAGCGAATCCGTTACGGCTATTTGTACTTTTAAGGTATCCGTTGAATTTTTCTTGATGTTAAAAAAGCGAATTGAGTTCGAACCAACTTGTTGATAAATGATACTATCGCTTGTTTTGGCAAAACTTACTTTGAAGCTTTTGATTGGTTTTAGGTATTCTACAAAATAGTAACTTGACGTTGCTCTTGATTTACTGACCTTATTTTTAGTTTTATCATTTTTACTCATGGCAATTTTGAGTGTGGATAAATTGCTTTGTAAGTTGATGGTATCTCTTACAAAACCAATCATTTCCTTAGCCTCAGCATACAGTGAATTATTATCCAAATCTGTTACGGCATAGATTCGGTACTTACCTGCTGCGATATTTTCCATATTGAATTTGCCCAAACTATCTGTTTTGGTAAAATAGTAAGGCTTATTTTTTGCAGGTTTTAAGGTATCTGAATACTGATATAAACCAACGGATACATCCATCATGGGTTTTCCTGAGAGTACATTTATTACTTCTCCATCTACTTTTAACGAATCAATGACATTTCCTGTGCTAAAAACTAAGCGTACATTTTTGGCAGGATTACGCTCCGTAATGTCTTTAAACGTTTCCTTAAAGTTCAAGTTGTAGGTGGTGTTTTCTTTTAAGGGAGCATTCAAGGTTAATCGAACGCCCTTCGGCATGATTTTCGTTTCATAGCCTTCCGTCAAACTTGGGGTGATGACCAGTTGCTGTTTGATGTTATCTACGTTTACGTATTCATCAAATTGTAGTTCAATTAAGGTTCCATGAAAATTCTTACTCTGGTTATTTGGGAATACTCGCACCAACTTCGGAGCAAGGGTATCTTTTTTTCCACCCGTAGGTGCAACAATTTGGGCACAGCTAAAAAGGGTCTCAATAAAGACAAAACTCAAAAAACTTATCAATAGTATGTGTTTAACTTTCATTGTGGATATGTTGAAAACATTGTGGATTAAATCTTCTTCAATTGGATTTCTTCTTAAAATTCGCTCTAAATTGTGGATTATTTGTCAAATTTTGAGTGAATAGCTTCAAAAAGGTAATACAAAAGTAAGCCCTCAGTTTTAATTTATAAACTGAGGGCTGTGGATAAGACGTTAAATATCGTTAATTATTGCTTCTTGAAGACATAAATAAGGCTCGAATAGTTCTGTTGATTGTTACTAGCCCAGCGATTTGATTTAAGGCCATCAAAGAATGCTTTTAGGTAATTGATACCTCCTGTTTGGTATTTTGTGGATAACATACTCACGTAGAACGAATCGAACTTCATGGGTAGCGTTTCCACAAGTTTGAAACCATGATTTCCCATTAAGTGCTGGATGCTTTTCTGTGAGAAGTGGTATAGGTGACGAGGCACGTCATAAGCCGCCCATTGTTCTTGGTAGATTTGAGCATCTTTTGATTCGTAGTTCGGCACTGCAATGATTAAGTGACCTTCCTTGGTTAATCGTTGGTTGAGCCAGTTGGCAGTTTCATTGAGTTGGTGAACGTGTTCTAGTACGTGCCACATGGTAATGACATCAAACTCTTCGCTGGAATAACTTCCTAAAATCTGGGATTCAATCTGTACCTTATTGAGTTCTTTCGCAAATTTGCCTGCATCAGGGTCAGGCTCAATTCCCTTGACCGTCCATCCTGCTTCCTGACAACAGTTGATAAACATCCCCGTTCCGCAGCCTACATCCAGTAGTTTTCCTTTTTTGTTGGCTAGTCTGTTAATGAGCGATAGTTTGCCTTGTAAGGTATATTTGCGTACCGCATGATAGAGTTTTGCGATGATTCCTTTTGAGGTATTACTATGTGAAATGTAGGAATCTGATTTATAGTACTGTCCAACATTGGCTTCATCTGGACGTGGATTGGTGAATTTAAAACCGCAACTTTTACAGTTGACAATGTCAAATTTCTCCTGACTAACGGTATAGTCTTGGCAGGTTTTAAAGTGGGTAAGTTCTTGGCTTTGACAGATGGGACAAGCCTGCAATTGTTCAACCATTATGAATACGATTTGAATAAGCGGTTCTGAACCGAAATTCAGAACCGTTAAGATAAGGAATGATTAGCTTGATTTTATTCGAAAATAACGCTCGTAACTAGCAACTTATTTGCCAATAAACATCATCAAAATAGAAATATCAGATGCGGATACACCACTAATTCTTGATGCTTGACCAATAGTAGCGGGTCTAATTTTATTTAATTTTTGACGACCTTCAATCGAAACAGCAGATAATTTATTGTAATCAAAATCAATAGGAACTGGCAAGTGTTCCAGACGTAGGGTTTTATCTACCATGGCTTGTTCCTTTTCAATATAGCTTTCGTACTTGATATTGATTTCAGCATGTTCCAACACATCGGCGGTAAATTTAGCCAAATATTCTTCGATTTCAGGCGTTAATTGCTTGATCTCTTCTAAGCCGATGTTGGGTCTTTTCAATAAATTATAAATACTCGTACCCTCTTTTAAAGGGGCTGTTCCGAATGCGATTAACTGCTCGTTTACTTCGTCTGGTCTTACTTTTTTGAATTTAAGATCATTGACCAAATTAGCTGTTTGCTCCTTCTTATTTTTCATCTTAGCCAGACGATCTTCAGAAGCTAATTGAATCTCAAAACCTTTTTCGGTTAAACGAATATCCGCATTATCCTGACGTAAAAGCGTTCTGTATTCCGCACGAGAAGTAAACATACGGTACGGTTCGTCCGTCCCTTTATTGATTAAATCGTCAATCAATACGCCAATGTATGCTTCCGAACGTGTTAGAACAAACTCGCCTAAATCCTGAGCTTTACGGTGTGCATTGATACCCGCCATTAGTCCCTGACAAGCGGCTTCTTCGTAACCAGTAGTTCCATTGATTTGTCCTGCAAAATACAAGCCTTCAATTAACTTAGTTTCAAGCGTTGCTTTCAATTGTGTTGGTGGAAAATAATCGTACTCAATTGCATACCCTGGACGGAACATTCGTACGTTTTCAAAACCTGGGATTTTACGTAAGGCAGCGTATTGAACGTCTTCTGGAAGTGATGTTGAAAAACCATTTACATAGACTTCTACCGTATTCCATCCTTCTGGTTCAACAAAAATTTGGTGACGGTCTTTATCTGCAAAACGGTTGATTTTATCCTCAACCGAAGGGCAATAACGAGGTCCAAGTCCTTTGATTCTACCCGCAAACATCGGTGATTTATCAAAGCCTGTTTTCAACAATTCGTGTACTTCGTGGTTGGTATAAGTAATCCAACAGCTGCGTTGTTCGGTCAATGCAGGCGTATCTAAATATGAAAACTTACTTGGATTTTCATCTCCTTTTTGTTCTTCCATTTTAGAAAAATCTAAACTACGAGCATCCACTCGTGGCGGAGTTCCCGTTTTCATACGACCAGCCTCAAAGCCTAATTCTACCAATTGTTCTGTGATACCCGTAGCTTTTCCTTCAGCAGTTCTACCACCGCCAAAGTTTTTTTCGCCAATGTGGATTAATCCGTTTAAGAATGTTCCATTGGTAAGTACTACCGATTTTGCTCTGAATTCAATTCCTAACTGAGTTTTTACCCCTGTTACTTTATTACCCTCAACGAGTAGTCCTGACACCATCTCTTGCCAAAAATCCACATTAAGATTTCGTTCTAAAGCCAAACGCCATTCTTCTGCAAACCGCATACGGTCAGATTGGCAACGAGGCGACCACATAGCTGGGCCTTTAGAACGGTTTAGCATTCTGAATTGAATCATGGTTTTATCAGAGATAATCCCAGACATACCTCCTAAGGCATCCACTTCACGGACGATTTGTCCTTTTGCCACGCCACCCATTGCAGGGTTACAAGACATTTGAGCGATGGTATTCATGTTCATGGTTATCAACAAAACCTTTGAACCCATAGTAGCCGCAGCATGAGCCGCTTCGCAACCAGCATGACCAGCTCCTACTACTATTACATCATAATTCGTGTGCATATCTATTAATGATAAATTAATTCTATTTAAGAACAGATTCTATTTTAGCTAATCCTTTTTCGTTTTGTCTGAATGAAGCTAAATCTGACTAGCTTTTTATGTATCCTATACCTAACGCTTTGCCTTGATTGTTCATTGAGCTTCCAGAGAAGCATCTATATTTGATGTTATCTTCTAACTTCTTTCCGTAAGACTATTAGCTACACAATTTATCTGCCCAGTTGGTTTATGTGCTTCACGTGGAACGATTTTTCGTTTATTTTACCCAAGTGTTCCACGTGGAGACTTTTTTGTGAACATATTGACTAATCGACGAACAAATCAATGTAGTGATTTTCTAGTCTTCTCATTTCAGCTTCATCTTCGTCGCTGTGGTCGTCGTATCCACATAAGTGTAATACTCCGTGAACAAGTACTCGTTTGAACTCATTCTCAAAACCCGAATTTAGCTCTACCGCATTTTCACGGACTCTTTCAATGCTAACAAAAATATCGCCTTCAATGTTGCCTTCCTCTTCAGAATTATCGAAAGTGATGATGTCTGTATAAGTATCGTGATCTAAATATTCTACGTTGATTTTGTGGACATACTCATCCGAACAGAAAAGATAGTTAAGCGTTTTTAGTTTATATCCTTCACTTTCTGCCACAGACTTTAGCCATTTCTTTAAGGCTAATTTGCCTTTAAACTTGAAGTCAATGTCTTCGTTAAAAAAATTAATCATCCGTTTGGAATGTGTTTTGTTTGAAAAAAATCATAATACAAAGATACTATATAAATTGAGTGTATGAAAATCAGCAATTTATAGAGAACTTTGTACGATTAATTCAAAAGGATAAAATCGACTTTTAAGACAGGTCAATTTCCTTTGATGCCTAAACAGACAAGTAGAAAATAAACGTATTCGAGATGACCTCTCTTCATTCAAAGAAGTATCAAAATCATATTAGAAACATGTTCATTCTTAGCTTCCTCATGAGCTGTTATACCTTTCGTGTAATGGCACAAGATAGCATTTATCGTGAATACGTTAATTTGAATCGCTATGATAAAGGAATGGTTAATAATTGCGATAATAAGATTTATGGAGTAACAATTAGGGGTGCTTTGATTGCATTTGAAGATGTGGGTACTACCACTAATGTTCCTGTGGAAATTATGGAAAATGTGTTTCCTTTTCCCTGTAATGCTCTTGTTAAAAGCTTCAATAACCGTGTTTATGCCGTAAAAGCAAAGGAGGTAAATAAGACACGAGTATATGAATATAATCCTGCCACAAAGGTTGGAAGATACACGAAATGGGAATTACCTAGCCACGATGATACGGGATGGATTTCTGGAGGAACGGATTCAAAAGGGAATTTATATTTTGCGACAACTGCTATGAATACTTTGGTTCGTATTGATTTAAGGAAAAGTGATGTTCATGTGTTGTGGACAGATAACAGTTATATTCGAAAATGGGAAAGAACGAATTGTCAGAATGGGTGCAACTTCTATATCAATAAGAATGATGAGATGGTGATTAAGCAAAATATTGGTAATAAAATGTGGGTATTGGGATTGAATACTGGAAGCCCAAAAGTGCTGAAAGAAACTAAGATTAATCCCGTTGTCAACTTTGGTATAACGAATGATTTTTTTGCTTTGCATCTTGAAGACGGTGGTATTGTCGAGTATTTAGCGAATAAAGATCGTGTGGTAAAACTGGCGGAAGAATCCATCTTACTTGGTAATCTCATTAAAATTGATACCGCACGTTATGGTATTTTAACCGATCTGGCAGGTTGCAATAACTTTAGAAGCTATAAAAGAGCAGATTTAATAAAGGAGGTGCTGCCTAGTAAACCGCTTGTGATAGAGGCAAAAGAGGGAAATACGATTCGATTAGAAAACGTGGTGTTCAAATTAGGAGAAGCAAGTCTATTGAAATCTTCTTACAATGACTTAAATCGCTTGGTGGATTGGATGAAGAAGGAAAGCAACAAACGTATTTTATTAGAAGGGCATACCGATATTGAAGGGACTCAAGAGGATAATCTACAACTTTCAATAGACAGAGTTGTCGCTTGTAAGCAATATTTGGTTGCTCACGGCATAAATCCCACCAGAATAGAGACGAAGGGCTATGGAGAATTGAAGCCGCTCAGAACTAAAGGAACTGCCAAAGAACGAGAGATAAATCGACGAGTAGAGATTAAAATTTTGAATTAGCCATAAAAAAAACGCTTCCATCAAGAAGCGTTTTTTTTATGGCTAATTCCTACTGAATCTTTTTGAAGTAGGTATCTACTTGGTGTTTGTAATATGGATTTAGATTTGCAGGAACTGTTCTGAGTAATTCCGTTTGCTTTTGCTTGTCTTTTACATATTGCTGAAATTGAGCAGGAACTTTTCGGTCGTAACTTTTAGCAGCAGAAGCCTTTCGTTTTTCATCTTCTTCTTGTTCTTGCATCGCCTTCTCCGATTCCATGAGGCGAGTAACCATTTCTTGCTGACGTTTCAGTAGTTCAGGGTTCAAGCGTTTGTTTACCAAGTCGGTTTCTGTCTGCTCCATTTTCTTTATCATGTCATTGATTTGATCACCGAGCTGTTTCCCTTTCTCTGTCCCCTTGCTATTATCAAGCATCTGCTGAAGCATTTTTCTGATTCTCCCTTGTTCATTAGCCATGCGTGCAAGGTCTTCAGAAAGTCCCCCCTGCCCTTTTGATCCTTTTTGCATAGCTTGTTGCATTTTTTGATTTAAGTCTTTCTGAGACTCTCCCATGCTTTTACCCTGGTCTTTTCCTTTGCCTTTTTTCTTGCCTTTACCAGACCCAGAAGCCATGTTCTGTTGATTTTGCTGCATTTGCTTTAAAACATCCGAAAGCAATAACGCTAAGTTGTTCATCGAAGACATCGCAAATTGTTGCTTAGAAGCCGTCATTTGTAATTTACGCTCTTTAATCAATCGTACTGCATCGTTCATGTAGCCTTTCATATTGCCCATTTCACGTGTGACAAATGTTTCGATTTGAAGCACCCGTTTCGAAAGAGCATATAAACTATCTTCAATCACTTTTGCATCGTCTTGAAGTTTTAATTGTTCCTGCGATAACTTGATAAAACGTGGGTCTATCACCGAAATGTCTTTAAATGATTTCATCAGACGCTCTTCGTCGAAAGACAGCTTGACTAAGTTTTCAAGAATATCACGCAAATCGTCCATGTTTTCCTCATTCTCTTTCATCTCAGCCTGCATTTTCATATCCGATAATTTCTTAGACAAGGCCTTCATTTGGCGAGAAGCACGTTTCTGCTTTTCTTTGGCATCCTTATTATCGCCTTTGTCCATCTCCTCTTTGGCATCCTTCTGATCTTTAGAAATAGACTCTTGCTGTTCTTTACCCGTATCCATTGGGTCGGAGTCTTTCATTTCTTTGTTCATCTGTTCCGCCTCTTTCAATTCCTTTTTAAGCTCCTCAAAATCCTTGTTGAGTTTCTCTTGTTCTTTTTTCAAGGCTTCGCTTTCTGCTTTCTTTTGAGGGTCATTGGCTGGTTTCTGAGCAAGCTCTTCGTTTTTCTCGGCTAATTGATCTTGCTTTTCCGCTTGCTTATCCAATTCCTTAATAGCCTTATCTAGCTTTTGGTCGAGTTGAAGTTTCTTAAATAAGTTTTGCATACGTTCTAATTCCTTTTCCGTATTGCGTTCTTTATTTTTAAGTTTCTCCAATTTCTCCATTTGTTCCATAAGTTGATTTTCTTCTGGTTTTTGATCCAGTAACTTCTTCAACTCTTCGTACATCTTTTGGGTTTCGGGGTCAAGCAAGTCGTTCATCATCTTTTGGAGGGCTTCCATTTTTTGTTGATTTTCGGGCTTTTGCTCGTTAAATCGCTGTTGCTTGTCGTTTAAATTTTGGTTTTGCTCCTGCAATTTCTTGATGTCGTTCATCAACTCCTCTCGCTTTTTAAGAATTTCTTCGGCTATTTTTTTGTCTTGATAGTCCAATTCTTTTTTGTTCTTCAAGCGATTTTCAAGGGCTGCTAATTCTTTACGAAGCTTCTGGGCTTTCTCTAAGGTTTTATCCAATTGGGCTTCCGTTTTTTCCATCGACTTATCAATTTCGTTATTGATAGCCTTTTTGTCAGGAATCAAATAGTTCATCACCTGCGAGCGAGTTGCTTTTGCTCCATTCACACCATCGTTGTCCCATACCTGCACATAGTATTCAATTTTATCAGCAGGATTTAACTTTAAGCTATCCAAACCCCACTGATAATAGAAACTTTGGATGGACTGGCTTTGGTTTACGGGAACGTTAATACTCTTAAAAGCATTAGCTGACGCTTTTCCGTCTCTTAATACTTTGTAGAAAATAGCTAGTTTACTAATTCCATAATCATCGGCAATGTTTCCACCCAGCACCATAAAATTGTACAAAGTAGAATCTTTGTACTGTTCTAAACTCAATTGTGGATATTTATCAGGAACAACATTTAAGAAGAAACTGATACCATCTTTGTTTGCAGCATATTTATTTTTCAAAAACACCTGATACGTTCCTGCTGTTTTTACTTTTTTTGTAAAATCGAAGCCTCCCCCCAATAATTTCTTTTCGGCAGGATAGCGTTTGTTATCCCCAGCAAAAACCATTAAAATAGAATCGGTGTCGGTTACATTAAAATCCCATTCGATGCTTGTTCCTTCGGGTACGGTAAGATTTCCCACATTTTTAAGTGACTCAGAAGGTTTATTTAGGTAGGCTGGATAAGTCACATTGACATCAAAGAAGGCCAAACTAGGTCGGTTAATCAGTTCAACTTCATAGTCGTTTGACTTAAAGCCTGCTGCTTCAAATTGAAAATCAAAGTCTTGCTGCACCTTCGAGAAGGTGTAGGTATAATGACGCTTATCGTTAGACTCCATTTTGAGCTTGCGGTCGTTGTGGAGTACATACACATTTTCTGGAATGGTATTGCCACGCAAGGTAAGCTTAATGGTAAAGTCTTCGTTTTTGAAGGCTTGCAGGTTCGTATTAGTTAGTTCGAAACTAAAAGGAGCTTCTTCTTGGTATTCGTTCTTGAAATTGACAATACGTTCCGTGCTTTTAGTGAAGAAAGCAGGAGAAATTAATAAGATAAGTCCAATCAAAACAGCAGGTACGGCAGCGTATTTGACGTACTTTTTATTGTCATTAATCTTAATGGCATCGGCAAATTTGACGAAACTTAGTTGTTCTGATTTTTGCTTGATAGAAGCCAACAATAGTTCATTGTCGTACTTATCAACCGTTTTAGACAATTGAAGCGTATTGATTAATTTATCCGAAACGTTGGGAAAATACTTACCAATTTGGTCGGCAGCTTCTTCGTTTGATAAAGGCTTTTGTTTTCCATACAGGAAGATGGCAGGCTTAATCACCCAGAAAAAGAGCGATGCAAGCAACGCAATTACAAAGGCAAAAAAGAGAATCCCACGGAAAACGGTTCCGAAATGCCCAAAATATTCGAGTGTATTAAAAACTAAAAAAGCGGACAGAAGAACTGCCGCTGAAAATATTGAACCTTTGATGAGTTTGTTAAGATAAAACTTTCGTTTGTATTCTTCAATACGCATCAAGAGCGTAGCTATCGGAGAATTTGTCATAGTTGCAATGCTAATTTTCAAAAATATCGTCCATTACTAATTCCAAATCAGGAAAAATATTGACTTTGATGGTAGGCGTTTCGTTATTGTGTTCAAAAGTGCCAACTAATTCGTAATTACCTTTCTCATTCAACAAATGTACCAAAATGAATTTTTCCTTCGGAAAAACCACCCAATACTCTCTTACACCTGCACTTTCGTACAAGTGAAACTTTTCGTTTAAATCTTTATTAGCAGTTGCTGGCGATAGAATTTCAACAATCAAATCAGGCGCACCAATACATCCACGGTCGTCCAGTTTATTGGCATCACAAATCACACAAATATCAGGTTGAACTACCGTATAAATCGCATCTGCCCCTTCTTCTCCATTGAGAGGAAGGCGTACATCGAAAGGTGCAAAATATACTTTGCAAGGTTTCTTGTATAAGTAATTGGATAGTGGACGTACTATTTCCTGAGCAATATTTTGATGATACCGAGATGGTGCAGGCGACATCTTATAGATACGCCCTTTTATCAATTCAACCAATTCGCTGAATTTCCATGTTAGATAATCGGCATAAGTATATGTGCCGTTCATATCTAGGTCGTTGATGTTGGTGATAAGTGCCATAATGTAACGGTTTATTCAATTTCTAATAACACAGGGCAATGGTCAGAATGTTTGGCTTCTGGTAGAATGAATGAACGAACAAGACGATTTCTCATCGCTTCTGTCGCACAATGGTAGTCGATACGCCAGCCTAAGTTTTTGCCCCTTGCTCCTGCCCTATAACTCCACCAAGTATAATGATGAGGTTCTTGATTGAACGTTCGGAAAGTATCAATAAAGCCACTTGCTAAGAAATTACTCATCCATTCTCGTTCTTCTGGAAGGAATCCTGAGCTGTTGGCATTCGATTTTGGATTATGAATGTCAATGGCTTGATGACAAATGTTATAGTCACCCGAAACAATTAGATTTGGAATCGTCTTCGTTAATTCGTTAACATATTCTTGAAAATCAGCCAGCCATTGCATTTTAAAATCTTGACGAATGTCGCCACTTGAACCAGAAGGCATATACACAGACATTAACGAAAAATCTTCAAAATCCGTACGTAAGACTCTCCCTTCACTGTCGTAGGCTTCGATACCACAACCGTATTCAACGTGTTTAGGTTTTACTTTCGTGAAAATAGCTACACCAGAATAGCCTTTTTTCTGAGCTGAATACCAGTAAATATGATAGCCCAAATTCTCAAAAATGGCTTTGTCGATTTGGTGTTCTTCGGCTTTTACTTCTTGTAAACAAATGATGTCCGCATTCGTTGCTGTTAACCATTCAACAAATCCTTTGGTCATGGCAGCACGAATGCCATTGACATTATAGGTTAAAATTTTCATTTAAAGCATTGTTATGTTAGAAAACCTCTTTTTCAAAATACTCAATTACATGAGCCTTTAAAAGCTTCTCTTGTTCGATGGTATTTACGAAGGGCAATTGTTGTACCAGTTTCCAATGAGGCCAGCCTTCTTGATCTAAGCCTTCTAGTTCATAAACGCCTGAAAAACTTAATACCTTGCAAATGGCAATGTGCATCAGGTCTTGCTTTTCTTCTTTCGTGAAAAAACGATGCCCTTTGCCTAGTTCCTGTACGCCGATTAAAAACAAAACGGCATTTAAATCATCAGGACGTTTGCCTAGCATTTCTTTTAAAGAAGAGAGTAACTCTTCCCACTTATCGTCAATCTTATCTATTTCAATTTCCATGAATACGAATACTACTTGAGTTGTTTGATTACTTGTGAACAAGTATTGTTTTTACAGTAATAATTAATTGGAAATCTTTTCCTTAAAAATTACATTTACAAAGTTAAAAAGTCTTTTCACTTATTTAGGATAGTCCCTTAAATCATTTAGTTTCTACATACTTATGTTTTCTTCTTTTTTGAATCTTCTATTTCCTCGTACCTGTGCGGGGTGTTCGCAAACGTTACAAGAGAACGAGACGTTAATCTGTACCGATTGCCGATTTGTTTTACCTAAGACAGAGAGTCATCTTCAGCCAGACGAGAAAATTATTAATCGTTTTGCAGGTAAAGTATATTTGAAACATGCCTTTGCTTATCTAAAGTTTGTAAAAGGCGGACGTACCCAAAAATTAATGCACGCTCTAAAATACAAGGGAAAGCAAGAAGTTGGTATGCTACTAGGCGAATGGTATGGTGCTGAATTAAAGCTTTCAGGCTATGAAAACACTTTTGACCTGTTAATTCCTGTTCCCTTGCACAAAAGTCGTTTACAGAGCCGAGGATATAATCAGGCGGCGTGTTTTGCTCAAGGTTTGGCAACGGGTTTGGGAATAGCGATGAATGAGGGAACGTTAGCCCGTAACTATCAAACAGCGACACAAATTCATAAATCTAGGTTGGAGCGTTTTGAGAATATGCAAGCTGTTTTTGAAGTGAAAGATGCTGAGGCAGTTCGAGACAAACACATTGTATTGGTGGATGATACCTTAACTACGGGAGCAACCATTGAGGCTTGTGCTTTGGCCTTGTTGGAAGCAAAGCCTGCAAGTATTTCTGTGATAACAGCGGCTGTTACGTATTAATTTCCACTAAAAAAGGCGTTGAGTAAATCTCAACGCCTTTTTTAACTTATTGGTAAATAGCTTGTTAAGGCTATTTGTTTGTACCTGCTCTAATCATTGCACAACGGAAACCGATTGTTGACGTTGCTGAATCTTGATCTAAGAAACGACGAGTACCTGGTGCTAACCAGTAGGCAATATCAGCCCAAGAACCACCTTTGTAAACACGAACTTTGTTATCAATTAACGAGTTATTGTTTTTCTTATCGTAGTTTTTCGCATTATCTAAATAATCGTTACGACGAATTGGGTTCAAGTCACTTACGTCTTCGTGAGATAATGGACGGTAAAGGTCATATACCCATTCGTTTACGTTACCAGCCATTTGGTATAGACCAAAGTCGTTGGCAGGATAATAATAAACTTCCGTTGTGATAATTGCTTTATCGTTCGACTTACCTGCAATACCTGCAAAGTCACCACGTCCACGTTTGTAGTTCGCTAACATTTCGCCTTTATGACGACCACGAGATGAACGCATTGAAGGACCATCCCAAGGATAAATACGTTGGTTCGTTTGGTTCTCGTCTTCGTATTGTGTACCAATCATTGCTTTAGCTGCGTATTCCCATTCCGCTTCTGTTGGAAGACGATATGCAGGAAGAACTACACCCGATTCAATTGCCAAACGTTGTTTTGAGTTAACCGCAACTACTGGTGCTTTTGTTTCGCCCTTTCCTTTGCTTTTCCCTTTTTTAGCAGTGCTTACTTTCTTGCCTTTGCTATTTTTCATAGCTAAGTTGCTATTAACGGCAGCAGTACGCCAAGCTGAGTAATCATTTGCTTGTACCCAAGATACCCCAACAACAGGATACATACGGAAACCTGGATAACGTAAGTATTGTTCAACATACGAGTCGTTGAAGGCTAATTCGTTTTTCCATACCAAGGTATCTGGAAGAGCTGATTCATAAAACTCTTGTGCCGAGTCTTTCTGAATAGCATTCAAATATTCTAAATAGTGAACATTAGAAATTTCGGTCTCATCCATATAGAAAGATTGTACCGAAACGGTTCTTTCAATGTTGTCACGAGAATTCATAATATCTTCTTCTAAAGCCCCCATCGTGAAACGTCCGCCTTCGATAAACACGAGGTTGGGTCCAGTTGGTTGACCTTTGAATTTTTTATCCACTTGAAAGCCTCCTTTTTTGTTGTAGGCGATTCCTGTTGCGGTACTACTTTTCCCTAGCTTAACGCTATCGGGTTTTTTACTTTTACAGCTACTAATAAGGGCAAGTCCTGCCAATAAGATAGCTAGTGATTTGTGAGACAATTTCATTTGTTAACTAATTTATTGTCGTGATAGTGATTGATTTAAAAATCAGTTGTAAAAATGGGTACTTCAAATGCTGTTTGTTCAAGATTTAAAGCGAGCATTCGTCTTTTTGAGATGTCAAAAAAAAGGATACAAACACAAAATTAGCGTTTTTGCTAAAAAACTGACGGTATTCTGAAATTAAATTGAACATTTCCTTCAGATTAAGTCTTGCGTTAAATCAAAGTTACTGATAAACGATTGATAGGTAGTGGATTATCTATAAGTAAGTCATGCTGAGTATAATGGTTACTTGATGATTTTTTCGTTCATCAAGATTTCCTTCATCATGCTTTTTACTTCTTCGATTCCCAGTACGTTGTCAATCAATAATACAAGTCTTCCTTTCGCTTCTTTTAACGAACACTTCTTTGAATGTTTCTGAACATGGTCAAGAATCTTGCCAAAGGTGGCTGATTTATAATACCTTTCGTTCTCAGAAGAAACGAAATAACATTTCAAGTTATTGCTTTTCAAGTTTATTTTTTCGATTCCTAGTTCTTCTGCCATCCAACGAACTCGCACAGTTTCAATCATATCACGGACTTCTACTGGGATAGGCCCAAATCGGTCACGAATGGATTCTTGGAATTTAACGAGGTCTTCTTCGTTTTTCATATCGTCTAATTGCGTGTAAAGCGATAGACGTTCCGAAATACTGGTGACGTATTTATCAGGAATAAGAATGGATAAATCTGTTTCGATTTGGCAATCGACTTTGATTTTCTCAACGGTTGCCGATAAGTCTTTTTCAAACAAGGCTCTGAATTCGTTTTCTTTCAATTCTTGAACAGCTTCGTCCAAAATTTTATGATAGAGTTCATAACCCAAATCGTTGATGAAACCGCTTTGTTCTGCTCCGAGGAGGTTTCCTGCTCCACGAATATCCAAATCTCGCATAGCTACTTTGAAACCGTCTCCCAAATCAGAGAATTCTTCTAAGGCACTTAAACGCTTCCGTGCATCGGTTGAAAGTAAAGACAACGGTGTTGTGAGTAAATAACAGAAGGCTTTTTTGTTAGAACGCCCCACACGACCACGCATTTGGTGCAAATCGGATAGCCCAAAATGGTTAGCATGGTTGATTATCATGGTGTTAGCATTCGGAATATCAAGTCCCGATTCAATGATATTGGTCGAAACTAGTACGTCGTAATGCCCTTCGATAAAGCCCATCATCACTTTTTCGAGTTGGTCGCCTCCCATTTGCCCGTGAGCAATGCCTACTTTTGAATCTGGCACTAGGCGGAGGATGGTATTGGCAATACCGTCTAAGTCCCCTACCCTATTGTGAACAAAATACACTTGTCCACCTCGTTTGAGTTCATAACTGACAGCATCACGAATTAGAATTTCGTCAAACACGTGTAGTTCCGTTGTGATGGGTTGCCTATTTGGCGGAGGAGTCGCAATAATGGATAAATCCCTAGCCCCCATCAAAGAGAAATGAAGGGTTCTTGGGATAGGCGTTGCTGTTAAGGTCAAGACATCGACGTTGACACGGAATTCTTTCAGACGGTCTTTTACTTTTACCCCAAATTTTTGTTCTTCGTCGATAATCATTAAGCCCAAATCTTTGAAAGTAACGTCTTTATTCACGATTCGGTGCGTACCAATCAAAATATCGGTTTCTCCTGCTGCCACTCGTTTCAGCGTCTCCTTGATTTGCTTGTCCGACTTGAAGCGGTTGATATATTCCACTCGGCAAGGGAAATGTTCCAGACGGTCACGGAAGGTGCGGAAGTGTTGCATCGCCAATACGGTGGTAGGCACCAGAATTGCCACTTGTTTTGAATCGGCAACAGCTTTGAAGGCGGCACGGATGGCAACTTCTGTTTTTCCAAAGCCAACATCTCCACAGACCAGTCTATCCATTGGATGCGGTTTTTCCATATCCACTTTTACATCTTGCGTTGCTTTTGCTTGGTCTGGAGTATCTTCATACAAGAAAGACGATTCGAGTTCTGCTTGCATAAAACTGTCGGGCGAATAGGCAAAGCCCATCGCTGAACGACGTTGTGCATAAAGTGCAATTAACTCTTTGGCAATGTCTTGTACTTGTTTCTTTACTCGTGATTTCTTGTTTTCCCATTCCTGAGAACCCAATTTTGACATCATTGGAGGTGTTCCTTCTTTGCCTGTATATTTGGCAACCTTGTGCAAGGAATGGATGGACACCATTACAATGTCGTTATCTCGGTAAATCAAGCGTAAGGCTTCTTGTTCTGAATCGTTCACCATCACCTTATCTAGCCCCACAAAACGCCCAATTCCGTAGTCCACGTGGGTTACGTAGTCGCCTGTTTGGAGGGTTCTGAGTTCTTTTAGGGTAAGGGATTTTGATTTAGAATACTTACTTTTTTCTTTGAAACGGTGAAAACGGTCAAAGATTTGATGGTCGGTATAACAAACAATTTTACTTTGCTTATCCACAAAACCCTCTCTCAAGGAAATACTCAAAGGTTGAAAACGGACATTGTTATCAATTTCATCGAAAATAGTCCCCAAGCGTTCTAATTGACGGTGGGATTCTGCCGAAATGATATTGACGTAATTGAAACCCTGATTCTCTCGTAGGTTATCTGCCAAGCGTTTAAAGTCCTTATTGAAGGTGGGTTGTAGGCTGGCACTCCATTGGAATAGGTTGTGTTTTTTCTCCGATTCCGCATCGACTTTCGCTTTGAAATAAAATTTCTTGCCAAACTCAACCGTTCCAAAACCTTTGAATTGTTTGAGTAAGCCCTTGCGAGTTTCAAAAAGCTCGCTGGGTTCAGAAATTACTTTGATGCCCCCGCTTCTTGCCAAAATGGCTTCAAAGTCGTTGCTGGCTTTTTCAAAACAGGTTTCTACAATGTCCAAAGCCAAGTCGGCATCCCTAAACCAGAGACGAGTATTTTCTGGAAAAAAGCTCAGAAAGGATTCTCTCGTTTCTTGAATAAGCTTATTCTGAACGTCTGGAATGATATTTACCCGAGAAACGGATTCGACCGAAAGTTGAGATTCGGGGTCAAACGTTCGGATACTTTCTACTTCGTCGCCAAAAAGGTCAATTCGATAAGGTAAGTCATTGGCATAGCTAAAGACATCGACAATCCCCCCACGGATGGAAAATTGTCCTGCTTCATAAACAAAATCGGTTTTCTCGAAATCGTAGCCTGTCAACATTTCGGCTAAAAAAGTAGTATCAAGCGATTCGTTTACTGAAATTGAAAAGGTATTTTTCAGTAAAGAACGTTTGTTGATAACTTTTTCAGAAAGTGCTTCGGGATAGGTAACAATGAGTAAACCTTTGTCTTTTTCGGTATTGAGTTTGTTCAATACTTCGGCACGCATCAAGACATTGGCATTATCAATTTCTTGGTATTGATACGCTCGTTTATACGACATCGGAAAAGATAAAACGTGTTCATCTCCTACCAAGTTTTGTAAATCATTGATAAAATAAGCCGCTTCTTCTCGGTCAGAAACCACCAATAAATGATGTTGTGAAGGATTGCGGAGGTGAATGGCGGAAACCAATACAGCATCCAAACTACCCACTAATCCCTTGATTTGGATGTGTGGATTGTCCGTAGGATTCTTCATTTGCTCTGCAATGGACTGCACAATACTGTCTTCACGATAGAGCGTAAGAAATTCTTTAACAAGCATGGGGTCTTTGAGTATCTAAACAACAATAGCCATGAATCGCTTTTTATCAAAACAACTCACGGCAACATTTATGTACAAAAATAACGCAAAATGTGGATAAATGGTTTTGACGCTATCATTTGTTCGCTGATATTTTGCTACTTAATAGCCATTAAGAAAGGGCATTCCACGAATGAAATGCCCTTTCTACTAAAAACCATTAGTTAATGATTACTTTAAAGGTTTTGATAGTTTAATAAAATAAATACGGTTGCGGTCAATCGCATTGGTTGAGGGCAAAATTTTAGCACTATATGTTCCCGTACCAGTAATCCCAAAATCGTCGTCATTTGAGATAGCTATGGTTGTGGCATTAATAACCGCAATCCCTTCCGCTTTATCGTGTGGATAAATGGTAGTTAAGTCATTTGCTAAGTCAACAACCAAGGTTTTTGTTACAGGAGTGATGCCATTAGCTTGTAAATCTGCTGCGGTTTTAAGTTCTTCAACGGTTTTTCCATTGTAAAGTTTACCCCCAATAGCATCGGTAGCATCAGAGATGTCTGTAGCTGTTGCTAGGTCAATTTTATAAACTTTCTTAACAATGGTACTTTTGTTGCTTGTAGTGCCATATTCACCGTCTCGTTCTAATACCAAAAAGGTAGTGTTTGTAATGGCTGTAATTTCGCTTATCGCCTGTAATTTCGCATTATCAATTAGGTAAACGTATTGTTTGGTAGCACCCGTAGCAATGTCAAAAGTTAGAATACGAGTTACCAATGACCCCGAAATTGCAGCGGAAGAAGGGTTATAAAGAGGGAATTGCATAATTCCTACCAATGTTTTTCCATCGGGTGTAATGGTTAAGCCTTCCATTCCTCGGTTGGGGCGACGACGAGCAAAAACCGCAGGGATTTTTCTGCCACCTTTACCCGAACCAAAAGGGTTAATACGTTCAAGCGTCTTTCCGTTTGCATCAACGTGAAGGATATGAGGGCCATATTCGTCACTAATCCAGAAAGAGCCATCTGGTGCCATTGCCAAGCCTTCAGAATCTATACCATCTGCACTGTTCGCCAAGGTAGTACCGTTCAAATCGAGTGCTATTTCACCAGTAGATCCAAAATTTGTAGGATTAGGTAAACCTGTAAGTTTGACATTATTCTCGTTTTGAAGCTCAATGTCTTTCTCTAAAACTAGTTGATTATCGACCAGACGAAACTTCCCGATTTTAGGAACAAAACCAGGTTGTGCAAATACTTTTGAGTTAGTAATTGTTCCATCAATATTAGGGCCTCTATCTGTAAGTAAGTAAAATACAGCGGGGTCGTTGGGGTCTTGTACTACCGCAGAACCATAACCGCCATTATACACTTTCACGCCATTAATGTCTAATAGCACCTTTGGGTTAGACGCTTCTGCCATTTCTGGGTAGCTAATGGTTTTAGAGATGTCTGTATCTGTCGTTTTACAGGCAATTGTTAGGGATATTACACAGATTGTGTAACTGATAAATTTAGAATAGTTGTTCATGATATTTTTTTCACAAAACTAGATAATGAACCTTCTGCGAATGGAATATGCGTATAAACAATCTATTATGAAATTGTAAAGACGTTATCTTTCAACTTCTAAAAACTCTTTCGGTGATTTCCCTGTAAATTTCTTAAAAGCACGATTGAAGGTCGCTTTGGAGTTAAATCCTGCGTCAAAAGCGATGCCTAAGAGAGTTAGGTGTTTATTTTCGGGTAATTGAATTCGCTCAATAAATTCGTTAACTCGATATTCGTTCACAAAGTCATTGAAGTTTTTACCAAAGGCATTGTTTACAATACCTGAGAGCAGCGAAACATTGGTGCGTAATCGTCCTGCAATATCAGATAAACTTAGTTCGGGCTGCAAATAAAGCTTTTCCTTTTCCATCAAATCGCTCAGGGTTATTCGCCATTTGTTAAGTTCAACTTCATCATACTTTTCTTTGGGTTGGAGTGCAACCGTGTTTTCTTCCTTAAAAATCAAGGCTTTGCTTGGTTGTGCTTGGGCATAGCCAGTAATGCAAACGTAATAAATCAATACGACTCTCACTAAATTATCCCACCAGTCTTGGTTAAAAGATAAGTCAAATAGAGCATCGAGCAAATGTTTCAGTATAAAAGCGATAAGGCTTAAAAACAAAACCAGCAGAAAATTGCGATACCATGTAAAACTTACGGTGTCAACATCCGAAAATTGGGTTTTCGTCCATTGGTGATAGTGTTGATATAGGGAAAATGAACGGTAGAAATAGTAAAAATAAAGTGCTATTTCTACCGTCAATTCAAGGTAATATACATGAAATCGATTGTGAAAATGCTCTTGCCAAGCGGCTACAAATTCGTGTCCCATCGAATAAATACCAACGTGGTAGCAGGTGTGTATAAGAAAAGGGATAAAATGGTACAGGTCTTTTTTCGTAAAACGGAATTGGGTATCAATCTGGCTTTTAAAATAAAAATAGCACAGCGGAGGAAAAGCATAGCCAAAGTTGCGTGGAAAGAAATCCAACTCTTGCCATAAGATTTCGATGCCCGAAAAACCCAACATATATTCCCAAATACTAAACCCCATTCCGATGATAATGAGTCCTAACAAGAAATCGGAAAGACGAGCATTTTGCCGACCACGATTCCAGAAAAGTAAGCCATATATCCAGCTTTGAATAAAACCAAACCAAAGTGGAGTGGAATAAAGATTTAGTAAAATTTTCATTAGGTAAGTTGATTTTTAGCGATAAGATGATCAAGTCCAAAACGACCAGAACCCATTACGATAGCATAGAGTGAAATCCATAAGAATCCCATGGCAGGTAACATTCCCCATACTTCTCCCCCCCATTTCTGGAAGAAAATAGCGACCAACATGGTGCAGGCTACCGTGAAACCAGCGAGTCTTGTTCCTAAGCCTAGCACAAGCAAAGCCCCTCCGAAAGTTTCGGCTAAGACTGCTGCCCAAGCAAAGAAATCAGGAAAACTTGCGAATAGTCCTCCAAATTTAGCAACATCTTGAATAAACCAAGCAGGACAAGGGAATTTACTTCCTCCAAAATTGATGGCTAAAAAATAACACCCAACGATACGTGGCAATGCCAAAAGTAGGTCTGAGTACCAATTTGCTGTATAAACAGGGGTAATGATTTTTGAAAATAGCGTTTTCATGGTCTTAAAATGTTAACTGGTGAAAATCAGGATTGTTTAAATAATTAAAGTGTTAGTGTGGTATTTACGTTTGACTCGTTGAGGGTCAGTAGGAGTTTTTCGGTAAACGTTGTTTCATTACTCCAAAACATATCACTACACTGATAGACCTTTGTGCCGATGGGTAATCTTAATGTTTGAGAGGAACTATACTTGCTCATTGAAATAGAAAAACCTGTTTGAGATTTACTGTTTTCCCAAGGTAATTGATAACGGACGTGTAATTTGTGAGGAAAAAAGGAAGAACTCTTGATCTGAACCGTGATTAATTTGAGTCCTTTTTCTGCCGCCAATTGTTCGATACTTGGATTTTTTTTCTGTTGTTGAGCAGCAACTTTGGCTTCATTCGCTTCGTCATTGCTTACTTGTTGTAGTTCTTCGGCACTTACGGGATATTGTTGGGTTACAGAAAAAGCTTTACCTGAATCTTTTTCTGTAATGTAGGCAAATAGCACTTGTTTATTACCCTCGATAACATAAACTCGTACGGGTGTGGGTAAGGACACCGCATGTGAACTTAATCCGTTTAGTTGATAACCATAACCACTTGTTTTGTGTGAAACAGGATTGTAGCTCTTAAAAGAAATGTGTTTGCTACTCAGTGAGCTATTACTAATGGTGAAACTTACCTCTTGAGCAGCTGTTTGTGCGTATAAAAAGTGGCTAAAAAATAGACTTAAAGTCATTGTAAGTTTAGCAATTTGGTAAAAATGAGTGCTTGAAAAAAGACGTTGCGTGTTCATGTGTTGAATTGTTTTGCGTTTAATGATGGGTCAAAGTTGTAGGATAAATATGCCCCAAACGCTTTAAAACATGATTTGAAACGTCTTGAATGATGATTTGAGACTTTATAAGAAAAAACCACCCTGTAAGTTCTGAGGCTTACAGGGTGGTTTTGCGTTGTATTTATTTTATGTGTGCTTTTATAAATAAAAATTCCCCTAGTTTTTCAAAATCTCAAATTCTACCCTACGGTTGATTGCTTGATTTTCGGGCGTGTCGTTAGTTACTTTCGGACGAGTTTTTCCGTAACCTTTGGCTGTGATGCGTTCGCTTGGTACGCCTTGGCTGAGTAGGTAGTTTCTTACCACGTCGGCACGTTCTTGCGATAAGCGATTATTCACTTCGTCCGAACCTACGTTATCGGTATGTCCACTGATTTCAGTTATGATTTTCGTATTTTTCTTGAAAAATTCAGCCAAACGATTTAACTCTGGGTATGATTCTGATTTAAGAGCTGCTTTACCAAATTCAAAGAAGATGTTGTTCATCTCCACTTTAGTACCTGCTTCTACAATTTTAACAGTTAAGTCTTTGCCTTCTACCTCTAAATATTTTCCAGAAAGTTTACTTAAATCTATGTTTTGAGATGTTCCGACGTAGCCATCTACTTGCGTGGAAATACCATAGTTACGTCCATAAGGCAAGACAATTTTATAAATCCCCGTTTTAGGGTCAGGTTGAGCTTGTCCGAGTTCTTTTCCTGTGCTTAAATCCTCATAAATAACTTTCGCATTAGCAGGAACTTTACCCGTTTTGGCATCAATGACCTTTCCAGAAACTAATACTACGGCATCTGCTTTGGTTGGGTCGCTGTTTGTTTTTGTCTTGGTATCCGCTTTCGCTATATCGCCCCCAGCAATGGCTGTTGGTTCGCTAGGCGTTACTGGTTGGTTTAGTTTTAAACGGAAAATATCCTTTTTCCCTAATGAACTTTTCCCCGAAACAAAATACGCATAGTCTCCCGCTGCCGAAATGGTGTAATAAGCATCGTAATCTTCGGTATTGATAGGTTCTCCAATGTTGATAGGCTCTGTCCAATGAATCCAAGTATTGTCTTTTCGCTTACTCACATAAATATCGTTAGAACCCTTCCCTCCTTCTCGATTACTGGAGAAATAAAGCGTTTTGCCATCGGGTGCTAAAAAGGGCGTTGTTTCGGTA
>JBMLRK010000516.1:0-2235 GCA_049241065.1 Spirosomataceae bacterium | reverse complement strand
GTCTGGCCAAAGCATTCCATCGTTCGTTTCGTTTCCAATTTGAACCCATTCTGGCGAACAATTAGCTGTTTTTAATTGTGTCATTACATCAACCGTATGACTATATAAGGCAGCTTTCAAGTTAGGAAAATCCAAGGGTTTCCAAGCAACAGGCTTTGTCTGATTTGCAGGATCTGCCCATGTATCGCTATAATGAAAATCAATTAATAGACGCATCCCAGCAGCTTTTACTCTTTTGGCTTTGGCTACTACGTCGGCTGCTGCATTCCAACTTGGACTTGGATTTACCCAAACTCGTAAACGAATCGCATTGATTCCTTTGTTCTTTAATACGGTTAAAATATCGGCTTGCGTTCCGTCCTGATTGTAGAACTTAACCCCACTAGCTTCTTGTTCTGTAACCCAACTAATATCCGCTCCTTTAGCAAAAGAAGTATCAATGACCGACGTTGACGGTGTGGTAGGGGTAGTATTCGGAGTGTTGTCTTGTTTTGCACAACCACTTAATGCACAAAAAAGTACGAAGTGTAATATCATCAATTGGCTTTTCATTATGAAATATAATTTTGCTTTTATTTTATAGTACAAATTTAATCAGCATAAGTCAGAACAGGCTTGTCTATTTAGTCTTTTCACTGGTAAAATTAGACAAGTGTTCTAAAAACCTTCATTTAAGCTAATATCAGCCTACAATTGAGCAATAAATAATTCTGATAGCTTAGCCATATAGTCATCAAGCCCTTTTATCACCAATTTTAACGGCAAAACATCCAATTAATATCCTATAAATTCAAAAAAAATGAATAAAAAAGCAAAATTACCAGTCAAATGTCAGATTTTACCAGTGATAAAAAGCATCTATTAATTAATTTTGTCCAACAAATAACAAAAATAGTTACATACTAGCTAACCACTTGTATTACTATTTCAATTATATAACAAAACAATTTTAAAACGATCTCATTAAATGAAAAAAGCACTTTTACCCATCTTAGCCTTGTTTCTTTCAATGGCAACAGGCTGTCAACAAGAATCTATTGATTCGGCAACAGATGCAACTCCTAGCACAGCTCCAGCAAGTACTGAAGCAACCTTCGCTAAGGGAGCTGACGTTAGCTGGTTCAATCAAATGGCGGCATCTGGTTACAAGTTTTACAATGCAAGTGGCACTCAACAGGACATTTTCACCATTCTGAAAGCAAAGGGAATGAATTCGATTCGTCTTCGTGTTTGGGCAAACCCAGCTGGCGGATGGTGCAATCAAGCGGATGTAGTTTATAAAGCAAAACTTGCCAAAGCGGCAGGAATGCGAGTGATGATTGACTTTCATTATAGCGACTCATGGGCAGACCCAGGTCAGCAAACGAAATCTTCGTGGTGGACAGGGCATATCATTAGCCAACTTTACACCGATGTTTATAATCATACAACAACGGTGTTGAATGCCATTAAAGCAGCAGGAGTAACTCCAGAATGGGTACAAGTAGGCAATGAAACCAACAACGGGATGCTTTGGCCAGAGGGGAAAGCGACAAATAGCATGAGTAATTTTGCTAACTTAATTACAAGTGGAAATAATGCCGTAAAAGCAGTGTTCCCTTCTGCAAAAGTAATTGTACACCTTGCAAACGGAAACGACAATGCCTTATACCGATGGATGTTTGACGGTTTAAAAGCAAATGGTGCTAAATATGACGTAATTGGTATGTCGCTTTATCCAGAACCAACCAACTGGGCGAGCCAAGATGCTCAATGCCTTACAAACATGAACGATATGGTGGCACGCTATGGCAAAGAAGTAATGATTTGTGAAATTGGAATGGCTGTTAACGACCCAACAAATACGAAGGCTTTTGTAAAGGACATGATTACAAAAACAAAAGCTGTTACGGGCGGAAAAGGAATTGGGGTATTCTACTGGGAACCACAATGCTACAATAACTGGCAAGGCTACGGTAAGGGAGCGTTTGGTTCAAATGGCAGACCAACAATCGCTTTAGATGGATTTTTATAGGGAAATGGGATAGTAAACAAAACGGACTAGCGAATTCATGCTAGTCCGTTTTTTGTTTTACCACAATTGGTGTACTTGTGGTTTGATATATTGCTCATAAATAGCTTTCACTTTTGCCAATTCGTCTGCTGTTAAATCAGGTAAATCTATTGCCGCAAGATTGGCTATTGCTTGTTCTGGTCTGGATGCTCCTGGGATAATCGTACTCACCTCATCAAACA
>JBMLRK010000515.1:0-3991 GCA_049241065.1 Spirosomataceae bacterium | reverse complement strand
GGCTCAGCGATCGAAAGAAGCGATGACGATGCCAATAACTGAGCATCTTGACTGTTTAAGATAATTTGTCCACCAACGACCTGATAATTTAGTTGAAGAGGACGTAATACCAATTCTAAAACCTCCGATAATCTGCGTTCTGTTACATTAAGGCTTACTTTGCGATTAGACTGAATTGCTTTGGAGCTGTAAACAAATTTCACATCGGCTACTTTTTCCAAATTTGTAATCGCTTCTTTGAAGCTTACATTATCTACTCGAAGGCTTACCGTCTTGTTTAATAAATCCTGAGTAAAACCGCTTGCCACCGAAAAAGTCGAGAACAAGCACACCAACACCAGTTGAAGCAAGGAATATTTCATAATCCTAAGCAAGGGAGGTTTAATTTGTTGAATTTTCTGCATACTTTTGATTGTTTTTGTTAAATTTTGAAAGGGTTTGACTTAAACACTTGAGCTATCTGTGCTGCAACACAGGTAGCTTTTTTTATTTACTATTGGCATCCTCGCCCACTAATCAGAATTTTTGTGCCTCTTACTTCATAACTTGCTTTCAGTGTGGCACAAATAATGTCTAATTTGGTGTAAAGGTTACTGCCCGATAAATCTGCCGTAATTGGGCAGGTACTCAATTGGTCATTTTCTACGATAATTTCAATTCCGTATGCTTTCTCTAAATCCGATAACACTGCTGCAACAGCTTCTTCGTCGTAGTGAAAAGAGGGTAATACGGGCGGAATCTCAAGATGAATTCCATCTGGGGTAATCAACAAAGGTTCTTTTACGATTCCTGTAACAAAGACTTGATTTTCTGGAAAATAATTTACCTGCTGATTAGGTGTTAAAATCACCCCACTTTTGGTTGTTTCAGAAATATAATCGGCCTTCGCATCTTGTTTAAATACGGCTACTTTTCCGGTCATTACCGCAATTTCTACCTGATTACTTGTTGTATTTGACCTTACCCAAAAGCTTGTCCCCAATACTTTAGTCACAATTCCCTTTGAATACACCAAGAATGGTTTTTCGACATTACGAGCAACTTTAAAAAAAGCGTTTCCTGTTAAGAAGACTTCTCGCTTATCTGTCCCCCATTTTTTAGGATATTCCAAAGTACTGTTAGGACTCAAGGTCACTTCACTTCCATCAGACAATACGACTTTTACCTCTTTGGTAGAAGTATTACGCTGTTTTTCTAGTCCTGCATCCTGTGCATAAAAAGCAGTACTCACAAAACTAGCTTCTTCCTTCGACGAGTACCAAAACGCAATAGAACCAACTAAGAGGATGGAAGCTGCAACTCGCCATACTACTTTTTGTTGATACCATCTCCGTTGAATTGGTAACTGACTCTCCGTTTGTTCTTGAATTTTATTCCACAACTCATCTTCCCATTGTGCTAACGCTAAACTAGGAAAAAGCTGACGGTAATCTTCATCAAGCAATTCATACCACTGCTCTACCATCAAACGCTCCTGCTCTGTGCAAGTACCTTCGATATAGCGTTGTAAAATGTTCTTAAATTGAATTTTGCTCATGAGTGTTTAAATAAAGGTTTTTCAGATAGCCATTGGCGGTTGACTACCATTACAATAAACCGTTTACAATAACAAGTCTAAATAAATGGTACTTAACCGCAATTAAATTGACAAAATCTTTGAAAGTTTATATTAATATTAAAAAATATGTAAAATATTCTTTAAATAGTACCATGAAATTTTGGGTACAAAAAAAATGTAAAACAGGAAATAATCCTGTAAATGAAGACGAAGGAAGCGTAAGGCTTGGGTGATATGATACTCAACGGTGCGTTCGGGCATCTGTAGTGATGCCGAAATTTCTTTTACTGTCTTTTGTTCAAAACGACTCAACTCAAAAATTTGCTTGGTTTTTTCGGGGAGTAAATTAACCACTCGATGGATGGACTTTTCAAAGTCGTCATGGTCTAACTTGTTACTTGTTGAATCGTCTGCAATTTCTAAAAATTCAATCTGGGATTGTAATTGATTTTTATAGGAAGAAATCACTTTGAAACGAACTGCGGTGTTGAGATAAGCACTTACGTTTGAGATGGAAAGCGAGGCTCTTCGCTCCCACAATTCAACAAACAACTCTTGAATGATTTCTTTTGCCAAATCTTCATCCTGTGTTTTATTGAGAGCGATAACCACTAACTTTTTCCAATAGCGGCGATATAATACTTCAAAAGCTGAAGCATCATTCGCATTTATCAAGTCAATCAGTTCGTTATCGGATAATACTTGGGTTTTCAATGGGTAGTTTTTGGATTATTATGGTACTATTGAAAATTATAAGGACGGCACTTATCTTAGTACCGTCCTTATCTAAGGATATTCTATCAATTTTATACTAACAGCTTTGTTAGAAAAAATTACTCATAGCCCTTTCCGACTAATTCAATTGCTTCGTTGGTTTGTAATTTTTCGATAAAATCAACATGACTCATCGGTTGGCTGAACATTGGGAAATCTTTGTTAATCGCATTATCGTGTTCTTCCTGACTAAGCGTTGCACAACAATCTGTTAACGTAATTACATTATACCCTTGTTCGTATGCCGTTCTCATAGTTGATTCTACACAGCAATTGGTCAGATAACCTGCCAACGCAATCGTCTGAATACCCATGCTACGAAGTACGAAGTTCAAATTTGTACTCGCAAAGCCACATAAACCACGTTTTCCTTCAATGATGATGTCCTGCGGTTCGGGCGTAAGTGATTCAATAATTTCTGAACCCCATGTATTTTTCTTGAAAGCACCATTATCTACCACACCCTTCAAAATTCCATACGGTTTCTGAGTCAATTCATGATAATCTGGCGTAAACGAAATCGGAACATACACAATTTTCACACCTGCTTTACGAGCTTCCTTTACGGTTTCAATCGTGTTTTCAAGCATATTATTCTGCTCCATCACGCCTTTCACCGCATTGTAAAAAACACCTCCTTCTGAGGTAAAATCATGTTGGAATTCAATTAGCACGAGGGCTGTTGTTGCTGGCTGTTGCATAAGGCTAAGTTTTAAGGTTTGGAATAAAAGATACTGGGCAAATATAAGCTTTTCTTGTATCCCTACCTGTTAATATTACCTTATTTTTAGAAGCCTATTGAATTTCCGCCATCCACTGGCAAAGAAGCACCCGTGATGTACTTCGCTCCTTCCGATGCCAAAAAGACGGCAGCCATGCCAATATCTTCTGGTTTTCCGAAATAACCCATTGGCGTACGGTCTAGGGCTTTATTCATACGAGCAGGGTCTGAACTCATGGCGGTTTGCATCATGGCGGTTTCTATAAAACCTGGAGCAATCGCATTTACACGTACATTTTGAGGAGAAAAATCCATGGATAAAGCTTTTACCAAACCTTCTACGCCATGCTTAGATGCCGAATAAGCGGGAACACGGTCAATACCATAATAAGCCGCCATCGACGAAATCATGATTATCGCACCTTTTTTACGTTCCATCATTCGCTTTCCACACGTTCTTGAAAGAGCAAAAACAGCGTTTAAGTTTGTATGTATCACTCGTTGAAATTCTTCGTCTGTCACTTCAATAGCAGGCTTTTTCATATTAATTCCTGCATTGTTCACTAGAATATCAATTGCCCCTACACTTGACTCGATTGCTTCAACTAAACTTTCTAAGTTTTCTAAAACGGTCACATCATTCACTTGGTAAGAGGCATTTTCACCCAGACTAGCGACTGCTTCTTGTAGGGCATTTTCTCTTCTTCCTGTGATGACTACTTTTGCCCCAGCGGTAATCATCGCTTGTGCAATGGCAAAACCGATACCACTTCCGCCTCCTGTAATGAGGGCTACTTTATTTGTTAAATTAAACATCTCTTTTTTTATTTTTTTGCTCTGAAACCTAATTTATCTCTTTTAGAACGGGTTAAAACCCGTTCACCCCTCTTTGCCTCTTGCCTATTCCCTCCTTGCCTCAATTACTTCAACTGATAAAT
>JBMLRK010000514.1:3563-7047 GCA_049241065.1 Spirosomataceae bacterium | reverse complement strand
TATGCAAAGTGGTATTGTTCCTCAAAAAGCATCCAGAACACTTAGCACAAAACTCGGTGATTGTAAGGATTTATCCACACTATTTGTGGCAATGTGTAACGAAGTGGGTGTAAAAGCCAATTTGGTGCTGGTATCTACTCGTGATAATGGCGACAACAATATGCTTTTACCGAGTATCAATTTTAACCATTGTATTGCTACGCTTGAAACCGAAGGAACAACCTATTTTATTGAATTAACGGATAATAAAAATGCCTTTGGGTCGCTGTCGCCTTTGTTGATAAACACCAACATTTTGAAAATTCCGAGAGAGGGCGAGAACTTCAAAACAACGCTGAGTAAATTACGATCCAACGTCAAAAGTGTAAACGGGGTTTATCGTCAAATGGAATTGGCCTTTAATCAAAAGGATATTTTAGCGAAAGTAGTTTCCTTAAAAACTGGAAGTATTGCCAGTGGAAGCCGTCATGCTAATGCAAGTTTAAGTCCCGAAGAACGAGAAAAAGCAATTGCGGAATCACTTGCAGCCGATTTTAGTAGCGTGTTGAAGGTGACAAAATTAAATTTCTTTGACCTAGAAAAACGTTCTGATTCCTTAAATTACGAATATGAATACCATGTAAAAAATGCTCTTAGTGAAGTAGCAGGCATGAAAATCCTGAGTTTACCGTGGTCAGACAAAATCAAATCTTCTGATTTTATTGCGGCAGAAACACGTAAGATGTCCTTTTTACTTTGGGAGTTTTTAGAAGCAAAAGAGATGAAAGAATCAATTACTTGCGAAATTCCTACTGGAAAAAAGCTATTAGAACTACCAGAAAATGTTCATCTAACGAGCGATTTTGCAGATTTCGATATGTCATTCGAACTAAAAGGAGATAAACTCTTGGCAAAACGTAGCTTAATTCGTAAGAAAGACATCATTCTACCAAGTGAATACACAGCATTTAGAGAGTTTTTCAACAAAGTGATTGAAGCAGATACTAGACAGTTGGCTATCAAATAAGTACTACAAAAACAAAAAATCCCTGATGCCAAAGGTATCAGGGATTTCAATCAAACTCCTACAGTCAATTAAAAAATATCATCGTTTCTTACGAAAAACTTATATTGTTGTTCACCTGCTGAACTACGTAATTTCACCACATAATTACCCGTCATTAACGTATAAGAAGGTTTAATAACCAGGTTGTTATCTTTAGCAATTTCAAAGTCACAAGGAACGCCCAATCCAGACGATGTACCAAGCAAAGCTACTAAATTCTTTCCATCTTGAATTGCTACACGAATAATATTTTTGTCTCCAATTGTTGAAACAGAAACAGGATTATTCGCTTTTGCAGAAATTGGAGCATAGACATGAACTTTCCCGTCTTGTTCATACTCCATAATGCGATAAAACTCAGACTCTCTTAAAATCTTATAATCTGTGAAAGTATATTGCAAACGATCTTCACTACTCACTTGCTTCACTTCAATTTCTCTAATGTCAAAATATGTTTCATTATCCTTACTTCGCTGAATAATAAATCTACTTGTTATATGCCCTTCAGCAGTTACCCACTTTAGCACCGTTTTATTTTCATCGTTCACTTTTAGCTCAAACAAAATATCTTTATTTGACTTTACTTTTAATTGAGCAAAACTGGTTGTCGTAACAGATAAACAAACCATAGTGATAAAGGCAAGTATGTAATTTTTTTTCATATTTGAGCGATGGGTTATAGTTGTAATTACTTAAATCTTAAATACAACTCACTTGTTTTAAACTAGCAAAAGGAGGTAAGTAATCTATGACTTACTGACATTCAAAGGAATAGTCATTTTTCTTCAATGCAAATATATAACTATTCTTTGAAATAATTGAATCTATTCATATTAAATTTATCAGACATCACTAAATTATTATTTGCCCTAAATTAATTTATCTTAAATGTGTATTGTATAGCTTTAACAAACAAAAACCGAACCAAATACATGTAGAATTACTCAATCATTCAAAATGCCCTCCCAGCAGCCTGTAAGAATTATGGTTAAAAAAGATTAAAGTTTCCTTAACGACACAAGCATCCTAGTTTTTCTGTAAATTTGTAAAAAAGAAGCAAAGAAGTAGTGCCTACGCTGGCACCCAAAAACAGAGAGGAATGTACCACGAATCAATCATGTTGCAAGAGTGTTTGGACGGCCTTAATATCCGTCCAGATGGAATTTATGTTGATGTAACCTTCGGAGGAGGAGGACACTCAAAAGCAATATTGGAGAAATTAGGAGAAAATGGTCGTCTGTACGCCTTTGACCAAGACCCAGACGCTAAACGAAATGCGGAAGCAATAGACGATAAACGTTTTACTTTCATCGAGACAAACTTTCGGAATATCAAGAAATTCTTACGCTTGTATGGCGTAAAAAAAGTAGATGGAATTTTAGCCGATTTAGGTATTTCTTCCCACCAAATCGACGAACCAACACGTGGTTTTTCAACTCGATTTGACGGCGAATTAGATATGCGTATGAATCAAAAAGCAGAAGTTTCGGCCTATACCATTATTAACAATTATCCCGAAGATAAACTTCACCGCATTCTGGGAATGTACGGAGAAGTGAAAAATGCTAAAACCTTAGCCGCTGGAATTGTATCTGCACGCCTGAATAATCCTATCAACACTACTGGAGAATTTAAGGAATTATTAGAGAAATATGCCCCAAAATTCAAAGAATTCAGGTATTTTGCCCAAGTTTTTCAGGCAATTCGGATTGAAGTCAACGAAGAACTAACCGTAATTCAGGAATTTTTAGAACAAGTACCTGACTTACTTACAGATACAAGAAGTCGCTTATGTGTCATGACTTTCCACTCGCTCGAAGATCGTTTGGTGAAAAATTACATCAAAGCAGGAAACTTTACGGGTGTTCTTGAAAAAGACATTGTGTATGGAAATGTATCGAAACCGCTAGATGGTATCAGTAGAAAACCCATTGAAGCCTCCGCAGAGGAATTAGCCAGAAATAACAGAAGTAGAAGTGCCAAACTTCGTATTGCAACTTTATCATCCTAAGTGAACGCCCTTAATCAGCATGGCAAAGAACGTATCTCGTAATAAAAAAAATGCTAAACCCACTACGTACATTCCAAGTAGAGGGGTTTTTGCTTTTTTTGACCGTGTCTTTAATATGGACAAAGTATTAGGTGGGGCCTTTCCTGCCTATCAAATGCGGTATATCCTTTGGAGTTCTGTTCTCATTATTCTCTACATTGCGTCGTCCTTAAATGCAGAAAATCTAATTCATAAAATAGATGTATTGAAGGCGGATTTAGAGGAAAAAAGAGCCGATTATACTACTCAGGAAGCTGCATTTATGAAATCTGGGAAGCAATCTGAAATCATTCAAAAATTGGAAAGTACGGGGCTTGAAGAAAACAAAATCCCACCAACCAAAATAATCGTTACCAACGACGACTAAATAGTGATGCAAAATTTTGGAT
>JBMLRK010000514.1:0-3463 GCA_049241065.1 Spirosomataceae bacterium | reverse complement strand
AATTTTGGATTTAATACCTTGACAAGTGTGTATCGAATCCAAAATTTAACATTCAAAATTCAGCATTATTACTTGAGAAAACCCCATAGAAATACAGGAAAACTAAATAGCTATGTGGTTAAATATGTCGAGGTACTGTTTTCAATTTAAGTAAAAGCCTTTTTGTGTAGTTTTATGAACATAAAAAAAGACATCGTAGTACGGGTTCGCATCATGTTTTTAATGATGCTTCTTTTTGCGTTGGCCATTGTTGGAAGAATTGTTATTTTACAAACAATTGACGGCGATAAATGGCGAAAAAAGGCTAGTTTAAGTTATGTAAAAGAACGTACGGTTGAGGCTGTTCGTGGTAATATTTATGCAGACGATGGTAGCTTATTGGCAACATCTCTTCCTAAATATCGACTAGGGTTTGACCCCTTAGTTACCATGAGAAATCCACTAAACATCAAAATTTATGATGAAGGGATAGATTCCTTGTGTACCATGTTGGCGGATTTTTACCAAGATAAAAGTGCTAAAGAATACTTTTATCAAATTGATTTTGCCCGCAGAGCAAAAGTCAATTATATCATGCTCAACAACAAATTAATCGACTATCAAGCGGTTAAAGAGATGAGAAAGTGGCCTATCTTCCGTTTTGGTAAATTCAAAGGGGGCGTAGTTTTTGAAAAAGTAACCAAGCGTTATAATCCTTTCGGAAGCATGGCTTCCAGAGCAATTGGTTATAAAAAAGATCAGGAACAGGTAGGTATCGAAAATAGTTTTGATAAAGAATTAGCAGGAAAAGCAGGAAAAGGCATCTTCGAAAAAATTGCAGGGGGTAGTTGGAGACCTATTGAGGGTGGAGAAGGATCTATTCCGATTCCTGGGGTAGATGTACATACGACCATCAATGTCAATATTCAAGATGTTGCAGAGACATCTTTACGCAATGCTCTCAAACGCTATAATGCCGAAAAAGGCTGTGTAATCGTGATGGAGGTAGCCACTGGCGAAATCAAAGCCATGGCTAATCTAACGAATGTAAACGACACCAGTTACGTAGAAAACTATAACCATGCCGTATTGAGTAGAACAGACCCAGGTTCGGTTTTCAAATTAGCGTCTATGGTGGCCTTGATGGAAGAAGCCAATATCTCCAACGACGAATGGGTAAATACGGGCAACGGTAGCATGATGATTGGGAGCAAACGCTTAGAGGATTCTGGACCTCACGGATATGGAACGATTACCGCCCAACAGGTTTTTGAACACTCATCCAATGTTGGTATTGCGAAATTGATGTTAAAATATTTTGGAGAACAAAAGCAACAGGCGTATTATGACTATTTACACAAATTTCATTTAGACCAACCGCTTGATTTTCAAATAAAACCAGATATTCGTCCGATTATTAATCGTCCTAAAGGTGGAGACCCTACCGCTTTGCCGTGGAACTCTATCGGTTATGGTACAGGTCTGACTCCGTTACAGATGTTGGCGTTTTACAATGCCATCGCTAATAATGGAAAATGGATTCAGCCCATTATTGTAAAAAGCACTAAAATTGCCGATAATATCCAGACCGACTATAAACTATCGCAAAAGGTTTATGAAGAACCCATTTGTGGAGAAAATACGCTTGAAAAAGTACGAAAAATGCTCGTTGGGGTAGTCGAAAGAGGAACGGCATCGAACATTAAAAATCCTTTGTATAAAATTGCGGGTAAAACAGGTACTTCTCAGAAACTGGTAAATGGAAAATATCAACCTGGCAGATATTATACGTCATTTATTGGATTCTTCCCTGCTGAAACACCCAAATATAGTATTGCTGTGATGATTGACAACCCAAGAGGGATGCTAAAAGAAGCCCTTTTTGCAGCAGAAGCATCAGCCCCTGTATTTAAAGAAGTTGCCGATAAAATCTATGCTTGTGATATTCAAATGCACAAACCATTAGGTGCAAGCCATTATGATCCTCGTTATTTTGCGACCAATAAACTGGTTGCTCATAGCAATGACCTCAAGGCGATTACCAATGAGTTTGAAATTGAAGTAGCACCAGAAGAAGAAGGTTGGATGGTCGTTAAAAAATCCAATGACGACTATCTCGATTATAAACAATATAAAAACTCAAAAAATAAAATTCCTGATACCCGAGGAATGAGTTTACGAGATGCCCTTTTCATTCTTGAAAATAAGGGAATTAAAGTAAGCTATAAGGGTATCGGAAAAGTTGTAAGCCAAAGTATTACACCAGGTAGTTCTGTAAATAATCACAAAAGTATCACATTGACCCTACGATGATGAACCCAAAACAGCTTTGCCTGTTTTGACCATTCATTCTCGTGTATGTCTTACCATCAGTTAAACAGATCAAAATCTTTTTACGAATGAACAAACTTACAGATTCTCAAAACGAGCCGTCAACCAATAAAACGCAAGGTTCTGTTTTACGCAATGGAATTATTGGTATTCTCATGGCATTAGTAGCGTATCTATTTTATCATCAATATACCGCTACAAGTGTCGAGCAAAGTAAAATTGAATTAAACTCGGAAGAAATCAAAATGATTAATACCGACCTTGGCAAGTTACGAGACGACATTCGTGATAACCGTACGAGTATTCAAGAGAAGCAAAGTAAAATTGATGCCTTGAAAGAAAAATTAGAAGTCATAAAAACCGAAAAAAGTGACCAAAATGAAGACGAACGTAAAGCCTTAATGGCGATGCTCAACAAGCAAATTTCGACGTTGGTTAACGATAAAGACAAACTTCAAACTCAAATTACCAAAACCATCAACGAGTATGAAGGAAAAATGGCTAACTTCCAGAAAATTCTTAAACAAAAAGATAGTTTAATTAACAATCAGCGTTCGACTATTCGTGAATTGGAAGATATTGTATCGGAAAAGAAAACCGAAATTCAGCGTATGCAAGTGGAATTAAAAGAAACGGGCGACATCATTGATGCCTTAGACGATAAAATCCACGTAACCATCAGCAATGTAGGTTTCTATGCAAATGGTTTTGACGATGCCGACGACGACCTAGAGGATTCTAACAATAAAAAGAATATCGCCGAAGTGGGTGTTTTTTATTCGCTTAGTCGTGAATTAAAATCAGGCGAAAAATTAGTAGCTGAATTATCGTTACCCAACAAAACCGTTATCGGCAAAAAAGAATACGGTGCTGCTGAACTTCTAGCGGTACAACGTGAAGGAAAAAAGAAAGGGGTTGAACGTCCCATGAGTATTCGTATTCAAAAAGGTTCACTAGAGATGCCTTTGAAAGTCAACTTTTATATCAAAATTGGTAATGGAAAACAACGCTCGTTTTTGGTAGATTCTAAGTTAATTCCAAGCATCAAAGCCAAACAAATCTTTTAATGGTTAATTTTGAATGTTAATCTTTAACCTTATAAGTACTCGTTGACAAATAGTTTATGTTATGAATTGTGTCAAAATATGGTATA
>JBMLRK010000513.1:11721-12951 GCA_049241065.1 Spirosomataceae bacterium | reverse complement strand
GGCATCCAGGTACATATCTTTATCCGCCTTTTCTGGAGCTTTTTCACGATAGTCAAGGGTGTAAGCATTGCCTTTTTTGTCACGAATGACCATAAAGCCACCGCCAGCAATATTCCCCGCCGCAGGATGCACCACTGCTAAGGCAAACTGAGTGGCAACGGCAGCATCCATGGCATTTCCTCCCATTTTAAGTATATCTATACCCACTTGCGAAGCCACGGGGTGCGTTGCGGCAACCATGCCATTTTTGCCATAGACAGATGCTTTTTTCGCAACAAAAGGAGAGGCTGTTGGGTCTTCATTACTGAATTGGTAAAAGCCAAGATTTTCAGTTGGCTTTTGTGTACTTGGAGTCGTATTGCTGGAGTTGCTAACTGGCTGGGTACTTTTGCAGGCAATAACCAAACTGCCTAAACCCAGAAATGATAGGGCTACAATTTTAGAGAATTGTTTCGTCATGTTGAATTCGTTGATGATGATTTTAAAAGTATATCCTGCCGTCGAGTTGCTTCAGTACGCAGTTTAGTACCGATAACTAAGATAGCGAATTTCTTTGAAAGATACAATTCGGCTAGGAGGGGAGATATACCGTTTAACGTGAAATTGAGTGGTTTTATCATAATTGAGTAGCTATTTGAGGGCATTTCTAAGTAATTTCAAGGGATGTTCTATCAACGATAATTCATAAAATACTAACTAATTAACTAAGAAGCCGTTTAAATTTTTGACACGGGTAAATAAATTCACCTACTAAGTGGAACAGTTGGTCAGGAACTAATTAAGTACCTGATTTTATCCATAAAGTATCTTTTCCAAAATTAGACAGCTTTTAAAACCCTCTTCCTTATGTTACTCTTAACGACAGTAGTGAGTTTGTTTATTGCCATGATGATAGCTATGACTAGTTGGGCTAAAAAGAAGCAAGAACAACAGAAAAAACAATTCATCTCCTTGTGGGGACAACCCAAACAAAACCATTGGATAGATGTTGAACTTGTTGGGAAACAGTTTCTTCGGAAAATAAAAGAACAGTCTTTTTTTCATGTAATAACCGATGCTATTGTTGATGACCTAGATTTACATGAGGTGTTTACTTTCCTTGATCGTACAACTTCTAAAATAGGGCAACAATATCTTTATTGCCAAATCAGAACGATTAATACCGTCCAACAGTTACTTGATTTCAATAGAGGAGTGTCACTATTTGAACAAGATAAAGAACTTGCCATA
>JBMLRK010000513.1:0-11621 GCA_049241065.1 Spirosomataceae bacterium | reverse complement strand
CCTTGTTTGTTTGTAATGGATGAGCTATTAAAAGGAACGAATACGATAGAGCGTGTGGCAACTGCAAAAGCCATTTTGTCTTATTTGAATAAAAGTAATCACTTAGTCTTTGTGGCTACACACGATCTTGAATTAGTGAAATTGTTGGCAGAGGAACATTATGACTTATACCATTTTTGTGAGTCCATAGGGCAGGAGGGTGTTACATTTGACCATCTGTTAAAAAAAGGAGCATTGACCGAAAAAAATGCTATCAAACTTTTAGAAAGAAATGGTTATCCGCAACAAATTATTGAAGAAGCTAAACGATTGGAACAACTTTTGTCCTCCGAATGAGTCTAAGGTTCAAAAGTCATTTTTTCTAAATCATACAAGTTATGCCTTATCTATTTCGTTTTTATCCATTTCGCTTTTTGAGTGTTTCAAGCCTAACGGGTATTTTTCTTATTTCGGTGTTCGGTTTTCACCTAAGTGCAATCGCTCAAAAAACCTCCATTGCTCATCGACAGCACGGGAGTTTAGAACTCGACGGCTCAACTCGGTCTTATCTCTTAAATCTTCCCCCTGATTATGAGGAAAAGGTAAGTTTTTCGCTGGTAATTGCCTTGCATGGTGGCGGAGGTAGTGCTAAACAAGCCGAAGAAAGTTATCAATTAACTCGAAAATCAAATGCTGAACATACGATTATCGTCTATCCAGAAGGTGTACAAAGCGATGGAGTCTTGAAGCTTCGAACTTGGAATGCAGGGACGTGTTGTCAGTATGCCGTAGAGAAGCAGATAGACGACGTGCATTTTATCAGTAAATTGATTGATGAATTGGTCAGTAAATATAAAATAAATCCTAAACGAGTCTATGTAGCTGGAATGTCTAATGGGGCAATGTTGGCTTATCGACTAGCGTGTGAAATTCCTGAAAAAATTGCTGCTATTGCTACTGTTAGTGGAACATTAGAGAAGATAGAACCTTGTACGTCAACACTTCAAGTGCCGATTTTACATCTTCATTCTGAGTTAGATAATCATGTGCCGTTCCGAGGAGGCAAGGGAATTCGTGGGTATTATTTTCATTCGGTTGATTATGGATTGAGGATTTGGGCTAAACTCAATGCTTGCTCAATGTTACCAATAGTGACTGAAAAAGAGAATTATACCCTCAAACAATGGAAAGACGAAAAAGGAAAAGTAGTCATGGAATACTATCTGACCAAAGATGGCGGGCATTCGTGGCCAGGGAGTACAAAAGTTCGTATGATTGCCGATGAACCTTCTCGTGCCATTCATGCCAATGACTTAATATGGGCGTTCTTTAACCGATTTGAACGGTAGTCTTCTACCCTGACAGCGGTCAGCGACCCTGTCAGGGTAGAAGACTATAAGTTTTCGACATTTGTTGAGAATTTTGCAGAGTTAACTGACGGTCAACGACCCTGACAGGGTCTAGCCAAAGAATGGGAAGTCTTTGGCTAGGGTTAGAAAATGAATAAGGTTATTGAATTATAAATTAACTAATGTAAAACTCGTTGTCTCCATTAACATGAAAAATAAACTCATCTTTTGCTGCTTGTTAGGACTACTAGCAGCCTGTTCTCCTAATTATTTCAAAAAATATGCTGCAACCGAAGCACGATGGAAGAAAGAAGTTTCGGAGTTGGTGGCTTTGGATAAAACAGAATCTGACCCAAGTGATGGAATTTTGTTTATCGGAAGTTCAAGTATTCGTTTGTGGAAAAATATTCATCAAGATATGCTTCCCTATCAGGCAATTCGGAGAGGCTATGGGGGAGCTAGTTTTTCAGATTTAATCCATTTTACCGATGATTTAGTATATCCGCATCAGTTTAAGGCTTTGGTGGTTTTTGTTGCCAACGACATAACGGGTTCTGCTGATGACCGTACTCCAGAGGAGGTATTAGGCTTAGCAAAAACGGTTGTGAAAACCGTTAGGAGGAAGTACCCAAATGTCCCTATTTTTCAGGTGTCTATCACGCCAACTCCAAGTCGTTGGAAAGTATGGACAAAGCAAAAAGAAGCGAATGAGTTAATGAAAAGCTATTTTTCTGGTCAAAAAAATCTGTATTTTATTGATACGGAAGCGGCATATTTAAATGCAAAAGGCGAACCTCGTGCAGAACTTTTTATCGGAGATAACCTTCATCAAAAGCAACAAGGCTATGATTTATGGGCCAGTTTGATTAAACAAAGTTTGGATGCACATTTGAAGTAATGGTACTCTGACAAATTTTGTTAACGATGGGCAACCCCATCGCTGAGGCATATCGCCCTTTCAGGGCTAAAAAGCACATTTCAGCCCTGAAAGGGCGGTACACCTCAGCCTAGGGTGAAGCCCTAGGTCATTTTGTTGACTAATAACGTCTTATTCTAAAAAATCAAACCCAATAATAACCCTCCTAAAAAAATGACATACGAAGGCAACTTAGTCAACTGAATAATGAGTATGGTTATTAAAACGGTGAACATCCCTACATAATCTGCTTTATGAACCATGGGCATAAAAAAGCTAATGGCTGCTGCAAGAGTTAAGCCAATAGAAGCCGCATTAATTCCTTCTAACGATGCACGAATGCCTCGATATTGTTTCAATTGTCCCCAAATTCGATATACAAAAAATATCAGAAAAGTGCCAGGCAAGAAGATGCCTGTTGCTCCAACAGCACTGCCTAAAAGCTGTTCCCACCAAGAGCCTCCTTTCATCACCAATGCTCCAATGTAAGACGTAAGGGCGAATACTGGGCCGGGTAAGGCTTGAGAAAGTGCAACTCCTGTCAAGAAATCATCGGGCCTGATGAGTTCTTTAAAGTCAACAAATTCGGTATAAAGCATAGGAGCAAGCACCTGTCCACCTCCAAAAACCAAGCTACCATTTCGGTAGAAATTTTCGAATAAACGGATTGGTTCATAATCCGTAACATGACCCAATATGGCAAGAATGACTAGAAATCCCCAAAATAAGTGGAAGTTTGCCCACGGAATAACCATTTTATGGTGCTGTTGTTGAGGGAAATCCTGATAATTAATCCATGAGGTTACACTGCCACCAATGAATAAGGCAATAGGACATACCCAGGGAGATTGTAAAAAGAAAGCAAACCCAGCAGATAAGATCATTAATGAAATGCCTACCTTATTTTTGATTACTTTTTGACCCAGGGTAAAACCTGCGTGCATAATAAATGCAATTCCAATGGGTTGAATGAATCGGATGAGATCACGATTTTGTAAGTAAATCATGCCAAATGCAGCCGCAGTCATGACGCTCACTGCTGGAATAATCCAAATGAGGAGGGTTAAATAAGCTAAATTAGGCCCACCAAGTTTATAGCCCAGTGCCGTAATCGTTTGGGTAGAGGTTGGCCCTGGAAGAAAAGAACATAATGCCTGCAATTCAAGAAGTTCATCTTCCGATAAGTATTTCTTTTTTATTACTAAGCGGTCTATAAACATCGCTAGATGAACCTGTGGCCCACCAAAAGTTGTACAAGCAAGTATTGATACGTCCTTTAAAAATTCGACATTCCTGTTATTTTTCATGGTTGTTTCAGAATCAAAAAGGTTTGACAGTCAATGACTATCAAACCTTTTTTAGAGATACAAACTGCGAAATTAGCGTATTTCGTGTTGTATAAGATACTATTTCAGTGCTGCTTCGTAGTTTTTACTTACGGCATCCCAGTTAATTACATTCCAAAATGCCTTAATATAGTCGGCACGTTTGTTTTGATATTTTAAATAATACGCATGTTCCCAAACGTCTAATCCTAAAATCGGTGTTCCTTTTTTCTCAGCAACATCCATCAATGGATTTACTTGATTTGCCGATGACGTAATGACTAATTTCTTGTCTTCAACAATTAACCAAGCCCAGCCTGAACCAAAACGTCCTATTCCAGCTTTGCTAAATTCGTCCTTAAATTTGTCTAGTGAACCAAAGGTTTTGATAATCTCATCGTTCAATTTACCTGTTGGAACGCCACCACCTTTTGGTGACATACAGTTCCAGAAGAAGGTATGATTCCAGTGACCTCCTGCGTTATTACGCACTGCCGCAGGATATTTTCCAGCATCTTTCAATAATTCAAACATGGTTAATTTTTCCAATGGCGTACCAGCAAGAGCTTTGTTCAAATTATCAACGTAAGCTTTATGGTGGCGGTCATGGTGAATTTCCATGGTCAGCTTGTCGATATGTGGCTCAAGAGCATCCACTGCATAAGGTAATGCACCTAAGGTAAAAGGAGCAACATCTTGCATGGTTTCGGCTAAGGTTAGACGATCGAAATTAATAGATGCTTTTTTAGGTGAAAAGCCTAGTGATTTTAACCCAACCAACGCAAAAGCGGAGGCGAAAGTTGACTTTAAAAAATTCTTACGGTTCATATAGTTGATTTTGTTAGCTCGTTATTCATATACAATTCTACTTACGATGCTTCTACCTAAGGTAATTTCGTCGGCATATTCCAAATCTCCTCCAATCGGAATACCTCTTGCTATGGTTGTAATTTTTACGTCCAGTGCTTTTAATCGTTTAGTTAAGTAAAAAGCCGTCGTATCGCCTTCCATAGTTGGACTTAACCCTAAGATAACCTCTTTAATTTCATCTTCTGTCCCTTTCTTCCCTGAGATACGAGATAAAAGACTTTCGATTTTTAAATCACCTGGGCCAATTCCCTCAAGAGGCGAAATAATGCCTCCTAACACATGATACAGACCACGGTATTGCGACGTGTTTTCAATCGCTAATACATCACGAGTATCCTCTACTATACAGACAACGCTTCTATCTCGTTTCAGATTGTTACAAATTGCACAAATATCTTCGTCGGAAATATTATGACATTGGACACAAAACTGCGTTTTTGTACGCATAATCGTCAGTGCCTCAGACAACTGAAGCGTCTGTTTTTCGTCCCTTTTTAACAAGTGAAGTGCAATCCGAAGAGCAGATTTTTTTCCAATTCCAGGCAACTTTGCTATTTCTTCAACAGCCTGTTCTATAAATTTCGATGGATAATTCAAGGATAACTAGATTAACAATGTTTAATTAATAATGGATAACCGTTAATGCTACTTTTCATGAATTGCATTATCAGTTATCCATTATTAATTCTCAATGAGTTCTTACATCACTTCGGCAGAAATACCTCGGCGACAAATGGCATTACGCATAGGAGCTAGTTCGTCGAATGTTCCTTTTTTAACGGCACATTTTCCTTTGTAATGAATCAATAAAGTACACTGTTCTGCTTGTTCTAATGAATGACCACAAACTTCTACCAATGTTTCAATCACATGGTCAAATGTATTTACGTCGTCATTATAAACAACTAGGTCATTTTGGGCTACATCAATAACCTCTTCCATGACAAGCGTTTCTTCTTCGTATTGTTCAAAAGGTCGCATTTCTTATAAAAATTAGTATTTTTAACGTTATTTATCTTAACTTAATGGCTGTTTCTTCATTTGAAGTACTAATCAGGTGATTGATTGTCTTTTCATGCTTGGTTAGAACGAGTTTAAAGCCACTTTAGTTCTTCTTCGCAAATTTACTAAAAAAGAAATTCAATGTATTTAATTTCATAGTAAATGTATGATAATTAAGTACCTATATACGCTTTTATTACATGTTTTTGGAAGTTTGGCTCTTATTTATTGATAAACAACAACTTAGCAATTTTATTTAACACAATTATCCATCTTTTACCCATTTCTATATGACATCCACTTTGGCAATTGGGATTTTGACCTTGTATTTTTTATTATTGATTGTAGTGGCTCATTTTACGTCTAAGGGAGCTGATACCAATGCTTTTTTTACCGCTAATAAGCAATCTCCTTGGTGGCTTGTTGCTTTTGGCATGATTGGCACGTCCATTTCTGGTGTTACGTTCATTTCAGTTCCTGGAGACGTTGGTAAGGTTTCTTTTTCCTATTACCAGATTATCTTGGGAAATTTAGTAGGTTATTTCATCATAGCAACGGTTTTGTTACCGCTCTATTATCGACTCAATTTAATCTCCATTTATACCTATCTCGACAAACGATTTGGCTTTTGGTCATACAAAACGGGTTCAGCGTTTTTCCTTTTGGCACGTACATTGGGTTCGGCGGCACGGTTGTTTTTAGCTGTTCAGGTATTGCAATTGGCTATTTTTGATGCCTTAGGTATTCCTTTTTCGGTGTCTGCTATGGTGACTATTGCCCTCATTTGGGTTTATACCTACAAAGGAGGTGTAAAAACAATTTTAGTAACGGATACCCTTCAAACCTTCTTTTTGTTAACGGCACTTGTATTAACGATTATCTTGATTGCCAATCAGTTGGAGCTAAATCCAAGTTCGATGGTTTCTACCATACGAGCAAGTAAGTATGCTCAGATGTTCTTTTTTGAAGATTTTTCGTATAAACATTATTTTGCAAAAGACTTTATCGCAGGAATCTTTATTGCCATCGTTATGACTGGTTTAGACCAAGACTTGATGCAAAAAAACCTTACGTGCAAAAATATCGGAGAGGCTCAAAAAAATATGTTTTGGTTCTGCTGCACTTTTGCTGTTGTAACCCTTCTGTTTATCTCGTTGGGAGCTTTGTTGTACATCTATGCAGACAAGATTGGTTTTGCCATTCCTACCAAAACAGATCAGTTGTATCCAATGTTGGCACTTGGTGGACATTTCGGAACAGCCGTTGCTGTAACATTCCTTTTAGGAATTACCGCAGCCACTTATGCAAGTTCAGATTCAGCCTTGACAGCCTTAACAACGGCGTTTTGTGTTGATTTTATGAACATCGAACAGCGAGAAGAAAAACAACGAAACCAAATTAAACACTATGTTCATATCGGTTTTTCGGTCTTGTTTTTTCTAGTAATTCTTGTTTTCAATGCCTATAACGAACAGTCTATTATTGCGACGGTTTTTAATATTGCAGGCTTTACTTACGGCCCACTTCTTGGACTGTTTGCTTTTGGATTATTTACGAAGACACCTGTAAAAGATAGATTTGTTCCGTATTTATGTGTACTTTCACCAATCTTAACATTTGTTATTGATAGCCACTCAAAAGAGTGGTTAAATGGCTATCAGTTTGGTTTCGAAAAATTACTTTTAAACGGACTTATTACGTATATAGGATTAGTGTTATTAAGAGATAAGCGTTTATCATAAATTTATTTTGTGGTTAAGTTCAATTGTTTATATATTTACGTAGTATTTATGAAATCCTATGGACGAAAATACTACGTAAGTATGTTACTTATTAGTTTAAAATCTCTTTTGGAGTATTCAAATACATATTTTCATTTAGCTGCCGCCTAGCTGGGTGTTCAAACATCAGAAAAGAAAGATAATACCGCCTAAATGTTATTCCTTCTGCTCTTCGAACTTAATTTTATTAGTGGCATATTATTTGTATGACATAGTTGGCTATCCTTTTACATAGGGTAGTCGAACCTCATAAATTAAGTTGAAAATTAATTATAAAAGGTATTTATAATCCTTAAAAAGTCGTTTCCTTCTTTGTTAAATACATTCATCTAGCCATACCCTAATGGTCAGAGTGATGTATGCCTTTAAAAACAAACAATTGGTTTGTATGGAATCCGTATGCTGAAACGTCTAATTTTTACCGCCTAAGAGTGATTATATTGATACCACTTAATAAAATTGATGAACAATAAATTAGCACAATATTCTGTCTTTCTATTTAGTACTGTACTCTTAGTGATGGTTACTGCTTGTGGAGAAGATAAAATGAAGGTGAGTCGAGCTTCAGATTATCCTATTCTCCAGATGAGTAATTTTGATGCTGACGGAGGACAATGGCCAACGATTTTACTTGGCTCACCAGCAGAAATTTCAGTTCTTCCTCCTGATGCAACAGATTCACCTGGCTACTTAGCTGAGATTGAACTCAGTAAAGAAGTAGTTGGTAAACGTGACTATGCACAAACTTGTTCGATTAATTATTGGGCTTCTGGAAGTGTGTTACGTTGGAATGAAATTGCACGAGAATTGATTAGCAAGACAAAAACAACTCCTCCATTTGCGGCAAGGGTATTGTCTTTACTAACGGTTACTCAGTACGACGCTTTGGTAGTTACCTGGTATTATAAATATAAATATCGTCGTCCTTCTCCTGCTTCGGCCGGGGTTGAATCAATGTTACCTGCTGTAAATTTTCCTTCTTACCCTTCTGAGGATGCGGTAATTGCTGCAACGTCTTATGAAATTTTAAAGGCTATTTTTCCTTCTGAAAAGCATTATTTATATCAAAAAGCACTAGAAGATGGGAACTGTAGATTGTGGGCAGGAGCAAATACTAAGAGTGATATTTTAGCTGGAGGTAAACTAGGAGGGGATGTGGCAAAGCTAGTTTTAGCTAAAACAATCGGTGATAATAATTTGATTGAGGAAAACTCGAAATATTATTGGAAGGACGATCGCCCGCCCACAATTAGTGGTAAGTACCTATCTACTATGTCTAATGTGGCTACATGGTTCGATAGTAAATCTGTTTGGGATGGTACAACCATTCCGAGTCCGCCTAGTTTGACTAGTGAGGAGTTCAAAAAGGATATAGATTCAGTAAGATCCATTTCAAAAAAACGAAGCATTGTACAACGAAGTACAGCCGATTTTTGGTCTGATGGTTCTGTGACCATCGTGCGGTGGAATGAAATTGCAGAGGATTTAATTCATCCAATGAATTACTCAGAATTAAAAACGGCTAATATCTTACAATTACTTAATCGTTCTATTCACGATGCTGCAATTATAAGTTGGCAAGCAAAATATAAGTTTACCGTGCCTAGACCATCAGTAGTTGACCCAACCATTAAAACCACTTTGGAAACGCCGAGTGCACCATCCTATATTTCTGGTCACAGTACTTATTCAAATGCAGCTGCAACGGTGTTACGTCATTTTTTCCCTAAGAATGCCGACGAACTTAACGATCAGGCAGATAAAGCTGGTTTGGCAGGTGTATATGCAGGTATTAACTACTTTTTTGACCATAAGGCAGGTATGCAATGTGGTAATAAAATAGGTTTACTCGCCATTCAGGAGGAATTACAGAAAAGTAAACAAAAAAGGGTTTTGCGTTAAGCAAAACCCTTTTTTGTTTACTTTTAGTCAAAAACATCTTTGTCGTTGTAGCACTATTTTACAGAGCGTTTCTGGTAGTTGTTATAAATTCAAGTGTGTTCTAATAACGCCTTTGTAACCACGGTCTGTAATCCAACTTACTTTTGTTTCTGCATCAGGTCTTGATGAATATTCTCCAAAGAGGATTCGATAGATTTTGGTATTATCTTTTAAGCCTACTTGAACAAAAATTTCATCTTTCTTTAATCCTAAGCGAAGTAATTCATTGTATAAGTCTTTCACACTGTTCAGATTCCCAACTGCTGTTACCTGAACCCCAAAACCCTGTGGTGATAACTCTTTCCCTGTAATATCATAGGTATGATTCGGGCTGAAGGATTCGTTACTCGCATTCGAAGAGGCACTTCTTACAGGCAAAGATGCTCTGGAATCAAGTGCATTTTTTGGGATTTGTTCCACTCGTACCGTTGCTCTACCTGCTGCAATCATGCCAATACGAGAAGCTGCTTCTCTGGATAGGATAATTAGTTTTCCTTCTTTGTCGCAATTGCAACGGTCATTTACACGTACCTCAATCGACTTACCATTTCCCAGATTTGTCACCCTTAAATAGGTATTTAGCGGAAATTTTGAATGTGAAGCCGTTAACTGTGTGTCATCATAATTTTCCCCATACGACGTGGGTTTCCCATTGAAGTCCGCAGCGTAGTAGCCTGCTGAACCTTCCTCAACCGATTGTCCCATTAATGCTGTATTGTTAAAGATACAGGTAGAGAGCGTTAACATAACATAAAATAGTTGTCTCATAAAATATAAAGAAGTTAAAGGTATTCTCGTTGAACGTATTCCTAAAATAGTTATCTTTAAAATGACAATTAAAGAGAAAAATCCCCCTAATCTATTATTAATAGATAATTATCAGTGATAGGGGACGACATAATTAGAGAATAGCAAAATGGATTTTGAAATAGTGGTGGTTGTGTTGTTTTTACTGGTTAATTAATCTAGCTTAATCAGTTAATAACGCAATAATCATACCAATTAAACATTTACCCAATAAAAAACGTATGGAACTTACTCCTATTGTACAAGGAAAGCAACGTGTTGTGATTGAAAATATTAAGCCTCTTATCAATCACGGAAGATACCCTGTTAAGACATCTGTTGGAGAGCAAATTACGGTAGAAGCGGATATATTTGCAGATGGTCAAGATGTTATTAGTGCATCGGTGGCTTATCGGTTGGCAAGTAATGAGGAATGGACTGAACACCCGTTATATGCCGTTTGGGGCGACTATTTTAAGACAACTATTAAGGTCGATAAACAAGGATTACATCAATATAAAATCAAAGCTTGGATAGACCATCCACTCACTTGGTATCGTGACTGTCTTCTGAAAATTAATGACGGACAACACATTGAAACCGATTTATTAGAAGGAATTCATTTTCTTGAAAAAATAAATGCAAAAGTGGGAAATGCCGACGAAAGAGCGACGCTCTTTTTGGAAGAAGGCATTGCAGTGTTTCAAGATAACAAAAACTATGAGCAGGCAATTAGTCTGTTGAAAAACCCTTATTTGGACGAATTACTAAGACGTTATCCTGATAAAAACAACGCTTCCGAATCGCCTGATTTTGCCTTATGGTCTGACCGAAAAGCGGCTCGTTTTTCTACTTGGTACACGATGTTCCCTCGTTCGGCAGCTTCTAAAGTCAATAAACATGGCACGCTAAACGACGTGGAGAAGAATGTGTTGCCTTATATGAAATCTATGGGCTTTGATGTACTGCATGTTCCGCCTGTGCATCCGATTGGGTGGCAGTTTAGAAAAGGGAAAGATAATACGCCTTATCAACCAGGAGATGTTGGTTGTCCTTATGCCATTGGTTCGGAATTGGGTGGACATGAGACCATTTTGCCAGAATTAGGGACTTTAGAAGACTTTTTAGCCTTGATTAAGAGTGCAGACAATCTGGGTATCGAATTAGCGATGGATTATGCCATTCAGTTTTCACCTGATCACCCATGGGCGAAAGAGCATCCCCAATGGTTTAAGGTGCGTCCAGATGGAACAATTAAATGTGCAGAAACCCCACCACACAAATACGAAGATATTTATCCCGTTAATTTTGAATGTGACGACTGGCAAAATCTTTGGAATGCCCTAAAAGACATTGCTTTGCTTTGGGCATCTTGGGGTGTTCGTATTTTAAGGGTAGATAATCCGCATACGAAGTCTTTTGCCTTTTGGGAATGGCTTATCAAAGAAGTACAAGCGGAATATCCAGACATGATTTTCTTGGCTGAATCGTTTACGAAGCCGTCCTTGATGATTCATTTAGCCAAGGTTGGGTTTACGCAATCCTACACGTATTTTATCTGGAAAAACTCCAAAGAAGAACTGACAGATTACATGAACGAATTAACAAAATCGGATTTACGTCATTTTATGCGTCCGAATTTTTGTGTAAATACGCATGATATTTTGTCTTG
>JBMLRK010000512.1:0-2737 GCA_049241065.1 Spirosomataceae bacterium | reverse complement strand
TGCACAGTTAAATTTATGATATTTTAATGGATTTAGATTCGTTAGTTCAGAGATTTTTACTATATTTAATCTGTATTTCAATTGAACGTTACAACACATTTATAATAGGTAGTTTTACAGGGTCAAAGTATCTTCTACCATTTTCAAGCCTCTCCTTCGGGTGAGGCTTTTTTTATGCAAAAAAATAAAATAGTATGCTTGCATAATAAATTTATTTTTCGTTATCTTTAAATATAATTTAAGAAAGAAAAAATTGTCTCCTGTCTGTTAGCGATTATCCGTTAACAGCTAACAATTAACCGATTATAAATAACGCATTTCATACATCAAGCACAATGAATCGTACAATCAAGAAAGTAGCTGTCCTCGGCTCAGGAATTATGGGAAGCCGCATTGCCTGTCACTTTGCCAATATTGGCTGTGAGGTGTTGTTGTTGGACATTGTTCCCAAAGAGCCAAATCCACAAGAGCAAGCGAAAGGACTTAGTTTGTCCTCACCTTTAGTTCGTAATCGTATCGTCAACGAGGCTTTTCAGAATACCCTAAAAGCGAACCCTGCTGCATTGTTTTCATCGGCTTTTGCAGGGCGTGTCAAGTTGGGAAACTTTGATGACAACCTAGCCGAAATCAAAGATTACGACTGGGTGATAGAGGTCATTGTGGAAAACTTGGCAATAAAACAATCCCTTTTCGAGAAAGTTGATGCCCTACGCAAAGCAGGCACGCTTATTACGTCCAACACTTCGGGTATTCCCATTCACCTAATGGCAGAAGGGCGTTCGGAAGACTTTCAGAAGCATTTCTGCGGAACACACTTTTTCAATCCGCCTAGGTATTTAAAATTGTTAGAAATTATTCCAACGGCTAAGACGGATACCGAAGTAGTCGATTTCTTGATGCACTACGGCGATCGTTTTCTTGGAAAAACTACCGTCTTGTGTAAAGACACCCCCGCTTTTATTGCCAATCGGGTGGGAGTCTATAGTATGATGCAAACCATGCAAGTAGTAGAAAGCATGGGCTTGACCGTAGAGGAAGTAGATAAGTTGACTTCGGTGGTAGTTGGTCGTCCGAAATCAGGGACATTCCGTTTGTCGGATTTGGTAGGCTTAGACACGACCATCAACGTCGCTAAAAATTTATATGCAGGTTTGCAAAACGACGAGTCGAAGGATGCCTTTGTGCTTCCTTTGATGATTCAGAAGTTACAAGAGAACAAATGGCTTGGAGACAAAACAGGTCAAGGTTTTTATAAGAAAGTAAAAAATGAGAAAGGGGCTTCCGAAATTTTAGCCCTAAATCTAAAGACCTTTGAGTACGAGCCTTCGCAAAAGGTAAAGTTTGAGGTGTTTGAAAAAACGAAAAGCTTGGCACTCAAAGACCGCTTTGCCGTTTTGTTGGCGGACAAAGGCAAAGCGGGTGAATTTTATCGCAAAACCCTTTTAGACGGTTTTCGCTACGTAACCAATCGCATTCCAGAAATTGCCGATGAACTATACCGAATTGATGCGGCAATTTGTGCGGGCTTCGGTTGGCAAATGGGCTTTTTTGAAACATGGGATGCCATCGGAGTCGAAAAAGGAATTGCCTTAATGGAAGCCGAAGGCATGAAACCTGCGGCTTGGGTCTATGAAATGCTGGAAGCAGGCGTGACTTCTTTCTACAAAAAAGAGGCAGGTCAAAAAGTATATTACGACATTCCTTCTAAAACATACAAAGCCATTCCTGGGGTAGGTTCTTTCTTGATTTTAGAAAACTTATCGGATAACATTGTTTGGCAAAATGCCGACAGTGCGGTCTATGACATGGGCGATGGGATTCTGAATTTAGAATTCCGTTCAAAAATGAATACCATGGGGTCGGGTGTTATTCAGGGTATTAATAAAGCAATTAGTTTAGCTGAAAAAGATTTCAGAGGCTTAGTCATTGGAAACGATAGTACGGAAGCCTATTCGGCGGGTGCAAACTTGGCGATGCTTTTTATGTTTGCCATTGAACAAGAATACGACGAAATCAATTTGATGATTGGGCAATTTCAACAAACCATGATGCGAGTACGTTATTCGGGAATCCCCGTCGTAACTGCTCCACACAGCTTGGCTTTGGGTGGTGGTTGCGAAATCAATTTACATGCCGACCGTGTGGTAGCTGCAGCTGAGACCTACATCGGTTTGGTGGAAGTTGGCGTAGGCTTGATTCCTGCGGGAGGAGGTACTAAAGAAATGGCGTTACGCTGTTCGGATATGTACCAAACAGGCGATGCCGAACTGAATATCTTGCAGGCTGCCTTTATGAACATTGCTACGGCAAAAGTGAGTACGTCGGCACAAGAGGCATTTGATATGAATTATTTCAGAAGAGGAGATAAGATTGTCTTGAACCGTAGCCGTTTATTGGCAGATGCTAAACAAACGGCTATCGACTTGGCGGATGCTGGTTATACGCAAGCGAAACAACGCAATGACATTCGGGTGCAAGGAAAGGCTGGTATTGCCTTATTCAAAGCTGGAATTACCTCAATGAAAATGGCAGGTTATATTTCGGAACACGATGCAAAAATTGCCGATAAACTGGCCTATGCGATTTGTGGGGGCGATTTAAGTTATCCTCAAAATGTAACCGAGCAGTATTTATTAGAACTAGAACGAGAAGCTTTTCTATCCTTAACAGGTGAAAAGAAAACCCTCGAACGCATTCAAAGTTTATTGAACGGTGGAAAACCATTGAGAAACTAATA
>JBMLRK010000511.1:26619-31195 GCA_049241065.1 Spirosomataceae bacterium | reverse complement strand
TTAGTAAAAGTTATATTTACAAAAACCGAGCAGATATAATTCCAAGTACCATGTACTTAATTCAAAATGATCCGGTAGAAATTTTAGAAGATAAAGGAGATTGGTTAAAGATGCGTTATTATGGAAAAAAAATAGTAGAAGGCTGGATTAAAAAATCGGAAGTTAAATAGTTACGTCCCCTGCTGGACGAGATTTATAATCTCGTTCTATGTGGTAACTGATTTTTAATCAGCATAGGGTTAAGATACCCGCCTTTGTACAAACATCCTTAGCAGCAAAAGCGGATGAGAAATCTTTTTTATCTGTACTTCGACTTGCGTTGCACTAACAAGTCTAAGAGCGGTTGTTGATTGATTTGGCGTAACTCCTTGTTACTTAATTGAATCAAACTGAACGAGAAAGGTCGTGGCATTTTTATCAGAGAAAACTTCAATCGTGGCGTTATGCACTTTAACGATTTGAGCTACAATAGCCAAACCAACCCCATGTCCTTTTACTCCTTTAGCGGTTGCATTACTTCGGTAGAATGGATTGAAAATATACGGAAAGTCTGCTTTAGGAATCATAGAACCTGTATTTACCAAGGCAACTCGAATGATCGTTGCAGTGGCCGTGAAATTAATGACTACCGTTTTGTTATCCGAAAATTTACACGCATTATCCATCAAATTCATGAATAGTACTTTCAAAGAAGCCTCATTTCCCAAAATGGTTAAAGACTCTTCGTTATCAGGAAATTCAAGAAAGTTTAGTTTCACTTGATAATCGCTATTCCACTTTTGCATTTGGCTCTTGGTGTCCCATAGAAGTTCGTCCAAACGAATGGGTACAAGGTTTATATTGTTCGTACTTCCTACGGTATTTGCCAAATCGAGTAGGGTATTCGTTAATTGCACTAAGGTTTTAGTATCCTCTTGGAGCGACTGTAAACTGTGCTGGTATTCTTCCTGAGAGCGAGGTTGCATCAGGGCAATTTCTACTTGTGAAAAAATCTTAGTGAGCGGATTTTTTAATTCGTGGGAAACATTGGCGATAAACAATTTCTGCATCGTTAAGGCTTCTTCAATACGATCTAACAACTGATTGAAGGTGGCTACTAATACGCCTATTTCATCTGTCTTATTGGAGTGTTCTACTCGACGAGTAACATTAGCTGGAAATATTTCATTCACTTGATGAACAATGCTCGACATGGGAGCTAAGGCACGTCCCGCAAAAACCCAACCAGATAAGCCCAACAACAATACCCCAATCAACACCATAACGACTAATATTCGACGAAGATCATCCAGAGCATCGGCTCCAATTCGATCTATTGCAGCCACTACTACCCAATAATTTATTTGTTTGTCCTTAATCGAAACGGCAAAAACTTGATAATCTCCAACCTGTGTATGAATAGCCTTTGTACTTCCTTTTTTCTGTTCAATTAAATCCAGAATAGGCAGACGATGTGTTTGTGAAGTGGAGAAAATTAACTGTTTAGTGGCTTCGTTATAGATAGAAATTTGCTCATCATTTAACAATTCTTTATCCGACACATGCACCAATTTCATGATGGTTGTATTGGCTGCTTGTAAATCAAAAAGTAGTGTGGTGGTCGTTACAGCTCTATCCTCTAACCTTTTAAAAAAACGTTTTTCCAGATAAAGTTTACTAAAAAAATAAACCCCCACCGAAAACAAGAGTAAGATAGCAACTACCAACATCATGAACTGATAGGTAAGGCGAGAGCGAATATCGTCGAATTTCATCCGATTATAATGTTTAGTTATTTTCAATGGTATCAGATTGCGACGCATAGTCGGAACGCCTCGGACAACGGTTGTAATCATACCTCTGCATGTCAAACTTTTTTGGCATGGGCGTTTCATTTAGCTTATTTTAAGAACATAGCCCATACCAATTTGCGTATGTAATAACTTAGTAGGGAAATCTTTATCTATTTTTTTACGAAGAAAATTCATATATACTTCAATCACATTTGTACCTGTGTCAAAGGTTACATCCCAAATTTTTTCGGCAAGTTCTACCTTTGAGATTACCCTGCCTTGATGACGTAAAAAATATTCTAGTAAGACAAATTCCTTTGCTGTTAAGGCAATTTCCTTCCCTGCTCTAAGTACCGATTTGGTATTCAAATCCATACTCAAATCCCCTATTTTCAAGACATTCTCTGTATTAGTTGAGCGGCTGTTTCTACGGGTCAAGGCTCTAATTCTAGCCAATAACTCTCTAAATTCAAATGGTTTAACTAAATAATCATCCGCTCCAGCGTCTAAACCAAAAATCTTATCATCGGTTGTTCCAAGAGCCGTTAATAATAAGATTGGCGTAGCAACATTGGCCACCCGTAACTGGCGGCATAAATCTAAGCCATTAATTCCAGGAAGAATAATGTCTGAGATAATTAAGGTATATTCCTCTCTAGTAGCAAGTTTAAAGCCCATCAACCCATCGTAGGCAACATCTACCTCCCACTGTTGTTCCTCTAAACCTTGCTTAATCAATTGAAGGGTTTTGACCTCATCTTCAATCACCAAAATTTTCATATTGTGCTTGCTCCTTGGTAACGTAAAAATCACTTAAAAGTTGATACCATTTCAACAATAATCAAATTTAGCCATTTTAAAACAAAAACGGAGAGTCTTATCGAAAGACCCTCCGTTTTTAAGGAAATTTTAATTTAATATCTTATTTGTTAGCTGGAACCAACATTTGGAAGAATTGATCTAATTTCGGTAATACGATAATTTCTGTTCTTCTGTTTGCTTTACGGCCAGCCGCAGTCTCATTAGAATCTTTAGGGACAAATTCAGAACGTCCACCAGCTGTCATACGGCTAGGAACAACGCCAAATTTAGTTTGTAATAAACGAACAACCGCAGTAGCACGTTTCGCACTTAAATCCCAGTTATCTTTCACACAGTCCGTAGAAATAGGTACAGTATCTGTATGACCTTCCACTAAAATATCCAACTCTTTGTGGTCATTCACCACTTTCGCTACTTTACCTAATACGATTTCAGCCGCTGCGTTGATGTCTGAACTTCCCGAACGGAACAACATTTTATCAGAAATAGAGATATAAACTACTCCTTTTTTCACTTCAACCGTCACATCATCGTCGTTAACATCTGCCAATGAACGTTTCAAGTTCATTACCAATGCCAAGTTTAATGAATCCTTACGTTGCATTGAGCTGTTCAAATTTTGAATGTATTTTCCTTGGTCATTCAGTGCTTCTAAGGATTTTTTGATGCTTTCAGCTCCTGTTTTGCTTACAATTGACAAATCAGATAAACGATCAAGCAAGTTTGTATTTGACTTTTTCAAGTAATCAACTTGTTCTTGCAAGGTTTTAACCTGACCTGATTTTGCATCTAAATCTGATTCAGCTTTTTGGAGTTTGCTTTTCAATTCTGAGCTTTTCGTTTCACAATCGCTAACGTCTGTACGTAATTTACTAACTAAGGTGTTATTAGTAGATTCAAGTGCTAACAATTTAGACTGTGCTTCTGCAAACTTCTTCTTACTTACACAAGAGAAAACCATAGGTAGTAAGGCTAAGACAACAATGATTTTTTTCATTTTGAATAACTGTTTTAATGAGAGAATGATGTGTTTACACAGAAACAAAAATAAACACTATTATTTTTAGTACTAACAGTTTCTGTGTGTTATTTCGTATAAAAATATCCATTTTTATGCCAAATATTTTTACCATAAAATAACATCACTGAATAATACTATTCCATCTGTGCTTATTACTGATGTTTTCTCACGCAAAATGTAAAAATCAATTAAACTTCCTCATTTGAGAACCTCCTAAGCAAGTTTATTGTCAAGAACCTGACTTTTTAGGTCTGCTCGTTTTTGATTTCGTTGCTTTAATAAATACGAAACCCACATATATAGACAAAAAATACCAAATAAAATCCATAAGGAGGTCATATTAGATACCTCCTTACTAATTACTAAGAAAAGAATAGTCGATACTAGGCTAAAAGCCCAAAGAATTGCTGATGCCTGAAAGTGCGTTAGTCCAGAATCGATTAAGATATGATGCAAGTGGTTTCTATCACCAACAAAAGGAGATTTTTTCTCCATCAATCGAATCATGAATACTCGAACGGTATCAAAAATGGGTACAATCAATACTACAATGGCTAGAATTGGAGCACTAAAAATAGCATTTGGGTCAAAACGATAAACAATGTTTAACTGAACAAATTTGATAGCAAACATGGTCAGAAGGAAACCTACTAGCAGTGAGCCTGTATCCCCCATAAAGATTTTAGAGGTTTTAGAATAATTAAATCTCAAGAAACCTAATAAAGAACCTGCCATAGCGGAAGCTAGAGAGGCTAGTGCATAATGACCATTTAAATAAAACCAGATACCAAATGTACCACCAGCAATCATACCGATTCCTCCTGCAAGGCCATCAATTCCATCGATGAGGTTAATCGCATTGATTAGGGCTATAAAAACAAAAATAGTTAATGGTACACTTAACGGATAAGGAATATGATCAATACCGAAAATGCCAAATAAATTTTCGAGACGTAAATTC
>JBMLRK010000511.1:0-26519 GCA_049241065.1 Spirosomataceae bacterium | reverse complement strand
ATAAGGAATATGATCAATACCGAAAATGCCAAATAAATTTTCGAGACGTAAATTCCCCATAATGATAACCAAAGCAGAGGCTACAATCTGAATAATCATTTTCTTTTTAGGAGACAAAATCAAAATATCGTCTTTTACTCCTAAGAAAAAAAGAATGACTATGGCAGAAATAGATAAATGTACGAAATGTCCTTCATCTGGATTTTCCCAAAGAAAATAACTGATTAATATGGATGCAAAAATAGCAACCCCACCTAAGGTTGGTGTACGTCTCACATGAGAACTACGTTCACCTGGTTCTGCCATGAGGTTCTTCAATCGTGAAATCTTAATAATGACAGGAATTGAGTTAATAGACATCAATGCTGCCACAATACAAGTAAACACTATTTGAAAAAGCCTGTTATTATATAGCTGAAGAAAAAAATCGGACATAAATTTTTGTTTTGTCAGTTGATATTGAAATATAACACTTCATTTTTATATTTCAGTACGCTATAAAATGAAATGATATAATTTACACCCAACTATATTTTACACTAATTGTCTAGTATGCACTTTAACTGCTGGATTACCTTGATAGATAGCATATTCTTCTAAATTTTTTGTTGCTACAGAGCCGACTGTTAAAACAGCATGGCTTTCACACGTTACATTAGGACATACCGTTGCCTTCGCCCCTATCCACACGCCTTTTTTTAGGTGTATGCTACCAATCATCAAGTCAAAAGTTGTTTTTTTATAATTATGATTACCTGTTAGCAATAAAGCTCCTTGGGATAAACAGACATTTTCCTCCAGAATCACCTCTGTATAATTATCAATCCAAACGCACTCGCCAATCCAAACGTCATCTGCCACGTGTAAAAACCACGGATATTTGATATTCACTTTGGGCTTTATCATTACATTTGAACCAATTTTTGCACCAAATAAACGAAGAACTAACGTTTTGATAGCCACAGGAATAGGCAAATAATTATTCAGGAAAATAGTATTAGCTAGAAACCATGCTAAAATTTTAAATTTCCCTGCTGGTTTATACCACGAATTATTATAGTCTTTCAACCGTGTTTCAGCATTCATAAGTCCTAATTTCTTTCAAATGGGTTCAATAAAATAACTTACTTTTCTAAATCTTTGCCGTACTCACTCTTAAAAAAAGCAACAATAGCTTGCTTATCAGTACCTACTCTATGATAAACCTCATACATTTTAGCATCTACGAGAAAACGATACCAAAAGCCTTGTAAAATATGCCAAATAAGTCCTTTTTTTCCATCCAAAAACCCGAACTTCAGAAAGTAGCGGTATAAGAAATAAAAAACGGGTCGTGTAAATAAAGGAACAGAAGCATACTTTATTTTCAAATACCGTTTACGCTCTTCTTGAGTCCCCCACAAATTAGGTTCAACAGCTTCTTGATTTTTAAAATTATACTTAATATTTAGTAAATCAATCACTTCTCTGATGGCATATAAATTATGTTTTTGAGTCCACCATGTCAAGTTATTTAAGGTATGGTCAACCAAATCATTCTCAAATTGAATCGTTGTTCCTTCAGACAATTTGATATGCTCATCCATCCAAGTCTCTTCACAAATACCATGACCATTTCGCCAAATACGCATCAACCAAATCGGATAATATCCGCCTCGTTTGATCCATTTCTCCATAAAAATCACTCTTCGTTTTACATAAATACCACTTACGTTAGCGGTTATTCCTTGCAATTTGCTCGTAATTTCGGCTGCTAATTCTGGCAATACGTATTCATCAGCATCCATACGCATTAACCACTGCGTATCGAACGGATTATTTTTTATACCAAAGTTAAATTGTTGAGCATAATTGACCCAAGCGTTTTGTACCACTTTAGCCCCTAAAGCTTCTGCAATTTCAACTGTTTTATCAGTTGAAAAAGAATCTACAATGAAAATTTTATCTGTAAAAGGTAATAACGATTTCACACAGCGTGCAATATGTTTTTCCTCGTTATAGGTCAATATGATAACTGTAATATCTTGCATAATTATCAATTAAAGGTAAGCGAATTTAAGAACGGCGTATTTTTTCAAACTGTGCCAATAATTGCTTCGCCACAATCTTTATATCATAGCGTGAACGCACTAAATTTTTACCATTTTGAGCTAATTTTTCGGCATAAGCTTGGTTGTCAAGTAGTTTAACTAAGCCATCTTTTATACTTTCTACATTTAGATCTACTAAATGAGCTGCATTGGTTTCCTTAATTGCTGGGCCAAAACCCACTCTATCTGAAAGCAAAGAAGGAACTCCAGAGATAAGAGCCTCCAAAGTAGCAATCGAAAAACCTTCTGAATACGATGGTAAAGCGAATATATTGGCATCAGCAAAAGCAGCTAACTTTTCAGTCCCTGTAAGCATCCCAACTAACAGAATCTTACTTTCTAGCTTATGCTGAGTAATAAAATCTTGCGTTTCTTTCAGATAGCCATCATCAGGGCCAGCCATCACCATTACACAGTCATCTCGTTCTTTCAAAAGAGCTGCAAAAGCTGGCAACAGCATATCTAAGCCTTTTTTGATATTAATTCGACTTAAAAACAAGACGATTTTTTTATCGGCTGCAATTCCAAATTTCTTTCTAAAAACTCCTTTATCAGGCAAGTTTTCAAACGATGCGATATTCATGCCATTTGGAACAATGACAACGTTAGGGTGTTCTTCCCCTAAAAACAAACGAACATCTTCTTGTTCATCCAAATTATTAATTTGAATCAATTCCGTTTTTCGAAGGATATTTTTTTGGAACAAAAGACCAAAAATATACTTTTTCCAATATCCATGACGAATAGCCCAGCGGTCTAACAAGCCGTGTATCGTAATACATTTAGGCGTTTTGACACCCGCCAAATAAGGAGCAACACCTGCAAAATGCCACACACCATGAATATGAATTACATCAAAATCATTCCCATGTTTTTTTAACCAGTAATATAACTCTGGAGAAAACTCTGCCCAAAACTTAGCCAACCAATGTCTCTTACAAGTAACAATATTAACTCCTTCAGGTACATCATATACTTTTTGACCTTCAGAAATGGGCGTTAAAATAGTTACTTCAGCTCCATTTTTAAGTTGTTCGATGGCATGATCGTAGATAATTTTTGGAGGGCCACCGATGTCCCAAGAATAACCACAGATATTTAATATTTTCACGAGAAATCTAGTTGTTTTAAGTGAATAGTGAGAAGGTATCTTTTAGTAAATCTAATTCAACCCTTACCTCCTGATAAGAGAGATACAATTAACGAATAACGTCTTGTTACTTAATCGTAAGTTTCATTAAATACGTATTCATAGGTACTTCGAGTTTCTTATGGAGTAAAATTCCTACTCCCACCACTGCAAGACCAATGAAATAGCTGTAATAAACAAGCCCTTGATTTGTAAGATGAATATTCACCAAAAGCAATACCTTATTCATGAAAAAAATCATTGGAAAATGAATCAGATAAATGATATAAGAGGCATCTCCTAAAATAATAAAAAAGGGATGAATACTTAATTGCTGACGTTCTTCTAACTGAAGTAAGCTGTACAAAAGAATGACAGAAGGCAATCCAAAACTTAGAAAACGTTTATAATAATCACCATCAATAACCCCATATCCTGTACGAACCACCACAAATATAGATGCTAAAACACCAATCCAAGCCACCCAAGTAGGTAAGCTAAGCAGATTTTTATCATAAACGATAAAGAGTAAATAGCCTAAAAAAAACTCAATGTTATAACTACTAAAAAAGAAGTTATAATAATTATATCCGAAATGCAGATGCTGATATTGCTCGACAAATGTATGCCACCCTGAAAAAATTAATACACAGGCTGGAATCACCCAGAGACGTTTTGAGATGATTAAGAGGGAGAACATCAAATAGAAAAATAACTCGAAACTCAAGGTCCAACTCACAGGATTAATCGCAAAGTGGACTGGGAATAGCGTAAACGTTTTAAGAAAAGCTGACACTTCCATCGGATACCCCGTATTGAGTGCAGCACTTTTATTTAGGATTGGTAAAACAAACTGAACAATGAATATACCAATGGTAACTATCCAATAAATTGGATAAACCCGAATGAGACGTTTTTTCCAATATTCGCCCAACTTAGATGGGTTATTCAAGTACGACTTAGACGTAAAATGGATAATGAAACCACTAATTACAAAAAACAAATCTACTCCTGCAAAACCAATTCTACCGTAGTTATGAAAAATAGAAAGATGATGTGTCTCTTTTAAATATCCAGCAATGTGATGTATTACCACTGCAAGTGCAGCTAATCCTCTTAACAACTGAATTGTATTTATTTTTTTCCTAACTGGCATATTTTCGTGTACCCTTCAAACATTTCCTTCGCCACATTTTCGGACGAGTAGTCTTTAATGATGTTTATTGATTGTTGACCTAAGTTATTCAAATCAAGATTTTGATTCATAATTTCCAACAATGCTTGCTTTATATCTTCTCTATTAGTTGGATTAAAGGTAAAACCGTTTATTCCTTCTTTCACTAAATCAATAGCACAACCACATTTTTCTGACACTAATACAGGCATCCCACAAGCCATTGCTTCATTCACTACTAGGCCCCACGGTTCGGAGTAACTAGGTAGTACCAAGGCATCTGCCTGAGCTAAATAGGTTGGAATTTCCTCCCAAGATACACCATTGATAAATGTTACTGGATAAGATAAGCCTGTTGACCTTTGTTGTAGTTCCGTTTTTTGTTCGCCCTCTCCCAGAATGATTAAACCCCAAGGATTGGCTACCTGAGCATTTACTTCTTCTAATGCTTCCATAAAACTAGGAAGATTCTTGAAGGGAATTAAACGTCCAATGAAAATGAAACTCTTCTGCTCTTTTGAAATCACTAGACGTTTAGCATTATCAAATAATTCTTTTAATCGCTTATTATCAACACAATTTCTTTGAACGAGCAGTTGTTCAGGTTTTGCTCCTAATGTTATCAGGTATTCAGCAGAACGTGTACCAAAATTGAAGTATCCATCAAATTGTCGGATAATAAACGATTTGAACTTTTCTTTTATACCTCCTCGTATGTGATCACCTAAGGTTGATTCATTAGATAGTATCGTTTTAATGCCTAACAGTTTACAATAAAACAAGATAATCCAAGAGGCAATATCATAGTAACCTGTTAAATTGACAACATCAGGTTTGAATTTTCTCACTGCTTTTAACATAGCAATGAGCCTTTCTTTCAAAGAAATCTCTTCTAACGTTCCATCATGAACTAACTGATAGTTGTAACGATGCGTAGATAAATCAACCTGCCCAAGAGCAGTACGGCTTTTTTCGACCATGGCCAACTGAAGCACTAATAGTTCAGTTGCATCGTTTGTATCAACTATTTTCTGTAATTCATTAAAAATGATTGCTTTATAATGAGCCCAAAGTTGATTGTGTATAATTAAAATTCTCATAAATTTTGTTTATCACTTTCCTCTAGCTCAAGCGACTTCTTATATGCTGCCTGTTTTACCTTCAAATATTCTAATCCTACAAAACGAATCATAAAACCATATACAAACCAATAAGGGGTATCATTAGGTCGTCCTCCTGTAAAAATTCCCACAAAATAGGTAAAAAACAGGTAACAAAAAAAGATTGTCATCGGGTTATTATTATCTCGAATCGTGCGAAGAGAGTCTTTAAAAAATAACCAATTCATCATTCCGAAGGAGAAAAATCCAATTAGTCCATAATCTAATAACGATTCAAGTAAAGGAATATCTAAGTAAAAATAACGATATCCTTTCCCTAAAAAGACCAACCATGGCTCTTCATTAATTAAGTCTGAGAAATAGGCAAAATTACCAACACGCCCCATTGCCGAAGCATCTACTTCTTTTTCACTGGCCATCCCAGTTGCCGTAAGTAAAGCCTTCACAAAAGTAGTAGAAGCGTTTTCATAATAGCTAATGATAATATCTACTAACTCTCCTTTTACCACTAAAATGGAGATGATAACTACTATTATTGAAACAAAAATCAAGATATTTTCTGCACTGAAAAAAGAGCGAATTGCTCGTGCAATGTTTAAACGCTTTAGGTTATAGAATGTAAATATGGCTAGTGCAAAGAAAAAAGCAAGTAGTGTAGATCTCGCTTGGGTTAACATCATTACAATTAGAGAAAAGAAGATATTCCCTAAACAGAATAATCTCCAACGTAAGGAAGTACCACTTTCTTTCATTAAAAGATAGCTGGCAAAAACTCCTGCAAAGGCATTTCTAGCATACACGTGTGGATTCCCACTAGCACCCGTTGAACCATCTCCAAATACAACTGTTGCTCGTTGCCCTATAATAAAATAGGGGTTTGTAGCCATTGAATAAATCAGACAAAGGCTTCCAAAGAAGGTTAGCACTACAACTACGGGAATAAACTCTTTTTTAATATCGTTTGATACACTTAGCAGTAAAACAAAAAAACCTACAATAAATAGGTAGTTACCTGTTTCACGAAACATTAAGGCAGGCATCCAATAGCTTGGATTAAAATAATACATGTAGCTATACGAAAGTATCGTAAAATAAGTAGCTAAGCGGCAAGTAACATTATTGGGTTTGTACCACACCCGGAAGGTATCTTTTGAAATCAGCAAAATACAACCCAAAGCAAGACCTGCAATGGTAAAAGTAGAACTTCCTCCAAAACCAAGGAATTCTTTAAAAAAGAATATCAGTGGACTACCCATAGTAACCAAGAATATTCCTACGCTCTGGCGAATATATTTTAATTTTAATGCATTCATGGGTGCAAAAATACTAAATCTATTGCTCTATCAAATCTTTTTTAATTTAAGAAGTTGTTAAGTAGCTGATTATTTTCTGCGAATTTCACTCTAAGCTTCATCTTTATGCAAAAACAGAGAGCAAACCTAATGCTGAACGATTAGGTTTGCCCTCTGTTTCAATCAAGTATCCTACTTACTTCAAGTCTTTTACAGCTTGACGTGCTAGTAATTTCCAAGCACTTCCTTCTTTTTGAAAAACATAAAGGAGGAACAATTTTGCAGTTCCAGGTACTTTATTGTTATTTGTTTCCGCAAATAGTCGGTTACGCACAATAGCTGTTTTCCCTTTTACCAAAATAGTTTGTTCGGTAACATCCATTTTCACAAAATCGGATTCACCAGAAACTAATGTTTCTATCAAATGTGCTTTCGTTTCTACATTACCACCAGAGTGTCCGTAGGTAAGTTCATCGCATAAGATTTTTTCCAAGGTTGGCTTGTCTGCATTTAAAATCGCCAAGCGTAAATTTTCTGCGGCAGCTGCCACTGCTTTTTCAGTCTTTGTTTGAGCCATCAACGCAGATGTTCCTACAAACAAGAAGGATAATAGTAAGCCTATTTTTTTCATTTCTTTAGGTAAGTTAAATGGCTATCAAAAATTTGATAGCCATAGTATATTTTCTACAAGTTTTAATAATTAAAATAAACTGACACCACAAAGATTATGGTGCCAGTAAATACATCCAATTATCCCAATTACTAAAACTAAACTATAATTCTACTTGTTTGAATTTCGGCACTAATGCTTTCATGATTAGCCAAGCCGAAAGATACGAAAGTCCGCAGATAAAGAACATGATATAATATCCTGTTTGAATATCGCCAATGCTTTCATAATATACGAACATTCTTTTTTGTACTAACATCGAAAGTAAAATACCACCTAAACCTCCGAACATTCCACCGATACCTGTTACGAACCCTGTTGTCTTTTTAGGGAACATATCCGAAACTGTTGTAAAGATGTTGGCACTCCAAGCTTGGTGAGCTGCTGCGGCTAAACCAATTACCATTACGGCATACCACATATTGATTGCTCCCAATAACTGAACAAAGACTATCGGCATTACTAGGAACGCATAAACGAGCATAGAAGTTCTACGAGCGTTGAAAACTGTCCAACCGCTGTTTACCAATTTCATCGGTAACCAACCTCCTCCAACACTACCAAAACTTGAGATGATATACACCAAAGCGGTTGGGAATGCGATTTCTGTACCTGACAAATTGTATTGTTTTTTCAAGAAATCTGGTAACCAGAATAGATAAAACCACCAAATTGGGTCGGTCAATAATTTACCAATAGCAAAAGCCCATGTTTGTCTGAACGAGAACATTTTCCCCCAAGATACTGCTGCTACTGAATCTTCATTAGCCTTGTCAATATCAGAGTCTTTATCGCTATGAATATACTCATATTCTTCTTTAGATAATGATTTATGATCCGATGGTTTTGAGTAATAAACCGACCATAGCACCAACCAGATAAAGCCAATTGCCCCTGTGATGATAAACGCCCATTGCCAGCCTAAGCTATCTGCAATGAAAGGAACAGACAAAGGTGCAACAATCGCTCCGATATTTGCACCAGAGTTGAAAATACCTGTTGCCAAAGCACGTTCTTTTTTAGGGAACCATTCAGCCGTTGCTTTAATAGCCGCAGGGAAGTTACCTGCTTCTGTGACACCTAAGAAAATACGAGCAATTGCAAAACCCCATGTACCCGTTGCAAGTGCATGACTGATAGCCGCTAGACTCCACAAGCAAGTTGCCCAAAAGTATCCTTTTTTTGTACCTAATTTATCGACGATACCACCCACAAACATCATCCCGATGGCATACGATAGTTTGAAGGCAATTTCAATATTGGCATAATTGGCTGCTTCCTGAACAGGAGTCCACTCAAAAGCCGCCGCTAGATACGGCTTCAATAAGCTGATTACGGCACGGTCTAAGTAGTTAACCGTTGTAGCGAAGAAAATTAACGAAAGAATTTTCCAACGAACATTACCAATTTTTGTTTCCATTTTTCTTAGTTAGCTAAATTTTTCAGAGTTTCAAATAATGATTTAACCGTAATTGTAAGTTCGTCGAAATTGCGACTAGCCATCATCGAAGCTGGGAATAATTGCGACCCCATTCCTACGGCTGTAACACCTGCTTTAAACCATGTTGTAAGGCTTTCAGCAGTAGGTTCTACTCCTCCTGTTACCATTACTTTCACTTTAGGCATTGGCCCTTTCATTGATTTTACAAAACCTGGACCAACAACATTCCCTGGGAAAATTTTCACCACCTCTGCTCCTAACAACGTTGCTTGATAGACTTCGTTCAAGGTCGCAGCTCCTGGATACCAAGCTACATCTTTTGCCTGACAATAAGCGGCTACATCCGCCGAAATCACAGGTTGTACCACAAAATCAGCTCCTACTTCTACAAAAGCTGCTGCTTGTTCTGCATTGAAGATTGTACCGATGCCTAATGCTAAATCTGGACAATTTTCTCTTACGAAAGGATACAATTCTGCAAAAACAGGTAATGCTTTTTCGCCACGATTGGTAAATTCAAAAGCCCTCATTCCGCCATCATAACAAGCCTTAATTACTTGTTTTGTCAGCTCTACATCTTCATGATAGAAGACAGGAACTACGGGGTATTGTTCGATAAGTTGATTGATTGTTTTTGAATCAATAAATGCCATAAGTTTTTGCTATTTAACAGAAGCCTCTGATACTTCTAAGGCTTCAATGGTTTCGACCATCCCCACAGACCCTACATAAAAAGGCGAGCGTTGATGTAAATCTGTTGCTTCAATATCTAAAATTCGTTGCTTCCCGTCTGATGCTTTTCCTCCTGCTTGTTCGATAATAAAAGCAAGCGGATAACATTCATAGAGCAAGCGTAGTTTTCCTGTTGGATTTTTTGCCGTTGGTGGGTATAAATAAATACCTCCCTTTAGTAAGTTACGATGAAAGTCTGCAACCAATGACCCGATGTATCGGCTGGTATATCGTTTTTCTTTGCAATCATCAATATACTGTTGTATATGTGGTTCAAAGTCAAACAAATTTCCTTCGTTACATGAAAACGTCGTTCCGTCTTCTCTACACTTCATATTGGGGTGAGACAAAAAGTATTCGCCCAACGAATTATCATACGTAAAACCATGCACTCCCATTCCTGTGGTATATACCAATATGGTAGAAGAACCGTATAAAATATAGCCTGCTGCAATTTGGTCTGTTCCTTTTCTTAAAAAATCGGTTTCATTAGGTACAGTACCCTGCTCTGTTTTTCGTCTATAAACGGAAAAAATAGTTCCGATAGAAACGTTGGTATCAATATTAGACGAACCGTCGAGTGGGTCAATGGCAACTACGTATTTACCGTTGTTATTACCTGTTAAAATTGCTTCTTCTTCTTCTTCAGAAATAATGGCACATACTTCACCACCATTTTTCAAGGCTCTAATAAAACGAATATCTGCTACGACATCCAGTTTTTGTTGTGCTTCACCTTGTACATTCTGCGTACCGATTGCTCCCGTAATATCAATTAATCCTGCTCGGTTAATCTCCCGATTAATGATTTTGCCTGCCAGTGCAATATCTCTTAACAACTGCGATAACTCTCCAGATGCGAAGGGAAATGCTTCCTGATTTCGCATGATAAAACGGTCTAAAGTGATTCCTACGGATAATACTAATTCTTCTACTTTCATATATGATAACGTGTTATAGATTTCAGGTAATGTTGGTGTAAGGCTATCCGTATAAAGTCTTTGGCTATCAGACGAACTACCTCAATTAAAAGGTAGCTGGTCTGTACCTTTTACCCTTTACTATATTCATTCAGTACTGCATGAACAGCTGCTACATCTTGTTGGGTAGCATCGCCATATTCTTGCAGTTTTCCATAAGCGGCTGCGGCTGCAAAATCAATAATGTCTTGTGGAGCATGATGATTCACAAAACCATAGATTAAGCCTCCCATAAAGCAGTCGCCACTACCTACCTTATCCACTACGCTGTTAGTAGTAAATGCTGGAGAAACATACTGTTCTCCATCTACAAACAAGGTGGTATAGTATTCGATACCCGATTCAAAGGCATCAAATCTAAAGGTATTCGCTACGACTTTGCACTTCGGATAAGCGGCTTGAATTGCCTTGGCTGTCTGAATGCTATGAGCTAAATAATCTTCCTTAGTAGCATCGTTAACAGCTACTTTAGGGTCAATTTCAATGTTTAATAAGCGATTGGCTGCCCATAAATTACCCATGATAAGGTCTGCGTGTTTTGTCAAAGCAGGCATTATCTCGTTTGGCTCTTTCCCATATTTCCAAAGTTTTGCTCTGAAATTGAGATCGACAGAAATAAAGATTCCTTTTGCCGAAGCCACTTGAAGTAATTCTTCACACGCATCGGCTACCTCTTGATTTAGGGCAGGACTAATGGCACTAAAATGCAACCAATTTACTCCTTCTAAAATACTTGACCAATCGACTTTACCGACAGCCAATTCAGAAAAAGCAGAATAAGCACGGTCATAAATTACGCCTGCACTTTTTAAATCTGCTCCTTGAGGCAACATATATACCCCAATTCTATTTCCAAAAGTAGGAATGCCCGAAGCATCAATTCCTTTCGCTTGAATATATTCTTTGATTTCTACGGCGAGTTGATTCTCTGGTAACACCGTACTGTATTTTACAGGAACAGCCCAGTTTGCTAAAGCAGTAGCGGCATTTAACTCCGCACCGCCCACAAAAACGGGCATCGAAGCATTTTTAATCCATTCGCCATTTAATACGGGCGAATAACGTAACAACAATTCACCAAAACAACACACAGTGCCTTCGGGAATTAGTACGGTATTTTGAATACTTGACATCTTTAAATGATGGGGAATTTAGGATGATAAGACGATGCCATACGTAATTATTTATCAAAAATAATTAGAGCGTATTGCTTAGCCGTTATAGCCCGTCCTTAGATTAGCAAAAGATTATGATTGTCTCAAAAAGATACAATGTGTTAATTATAAGGCTTTTAACAAATCGAAAAGGTGTTTCTAAAAACACCATCTCGTTGTTTAGACAGGATATGCCTAAGCCTTTATCCTTAACACTTTGTACCTAAGACGATTGAGACAATCTACAAGCGATTCACTAGAATCCAAAATATGCTTTTGCGTTGTTATAGCAAATATCTTGTACCATTTTACCCAATGCTTCTATATCATTTGGTAACTCGCCATTTTCTACATCATTTCCTAACATATTGCAAAGGATACGACGGAAATACTCATGACGTGGGTACGATAAGAAACTACGAGAATCTGTTAACATCCCTACAAAACGACTCAATAAACCTAAGCTAGATAACGAGTTGATTTGGTTTTCCATCCCTATTTTTTGATCCAAGAACCACCAACCAGAACCAAACTGAACTTTACCAGCAACGGTTCCGTCTTGGAAGTTTCCAATCATGGTAGCGATTAAATCATTGTCCGCAGGATTCAAATTATAAATAATTGTTTTTGCGAGCTGATTGGTATTATCTAAGGTATTTAAGAATTTAGATAAAGCCTCTGCTTGAGAGAAATCACCAATTGAATCGAAACCAGTATCTGGGCCTAATTCTCTTAATAAACGTGCGTTATTATTACGTAAAGCACCTAAGTGAAACTGCTGTACCCAACCTCTTGAATGATCTAAGTGAGCAAAATAGACCAACATCGCTGATTTGAACTGGCGTTTTTCAAAAGCAGAAACATCTCCATTAGCAACGATTTTAGCATAAATTACCGCAATCTCTTCTTCTGTATAGTCTTCTGCATCAATTTGATTTAAGCCGTGGTCAGACAATTTACATCCATTTGCATGGAAATAGTCGTGACGAGCTTTGATTGCTGCTTTGAACGCAGCTAAATCAGTCAGTTCCAAGCCTGTTACTTCTGCTAATTTTGCCACGTAAACATTGAAGGAAGGAATATCATCTACCGCCATCGCTTTGTCTGGACGGAATGTTGGTAATACCTTAATTTCAAACCCTTCGTCTGCCAATTGCTTGTGGTATTCTAATGAATCTATCGGATCATCAGTAGTACACAAAGCCGCCACGTTCATTTTTTTCAATAAACTACGCACCGAAAATTCTGGTGTTTGTAATTTTTCAGAACATGTTTTATAAATACTTTCTGCTGTTTTCGGACTTAATAAATCCGTTACGTCAAAATAGCGTTGTAATTCTAAGTGCGTCCAGTGATACAACGGGTTACGCATGGTATAAGGAACGGTCTCTGCCCATTTAGCAAATTTTTCCTCATCCGTACTTGATTTCCCCGTGATATATTCCTCCGAAATACCGTTGGTACGCATCGCACGCCACTTGTAGTGGTCGCCATGTAACCAAATCGCCGCTAGGTTCGGGAACTGATAATCATTCGCAATTTGCTCTGGAATCAAATGGTTATGATAATCAATAATGGGCATATCCTTAGCATATTGATGATACAGGATTTGAGCCGTTTCGGTTTGTAAAAGAAAGTTTTCGTCTAAAAATTTTTTCATTGGGATTGTTCTCTTTAACCGTAAGAAATCTAGTGATTCTGAGGGTCAACGGGTTTTAACCCGTTGCATATTAGGGTTAACGGGTTTCAACCCGTTGCTCTATTTATTTAACTTTCAGCGGGTTAAAACCCGCTGACCCATTGGGACTAAAACCAGCTGCCCCCATAATCACTTGCTCTTACTGCTATTTTATCAGTCGATATGTTAATTATATTTATAAAGAAACGCCTCTTTTCCAAGGGATAAAATCATCATGTCCTAACAATACCGCTTTTGGTTTGTATTCACCCGAAGCCGTAGCAATACAGATTTCTAGCAAATCTTCTCCCATTTCTTGGATATTTTTCTCACCCGTAATTACCACCCCTGCATTTACGTCGATAATGTCCGCCATGCGTTGTGATAAAGCTGTGTTAGAAGCGATTTTCAAGACTGGACACACAGGATTTCCCATTGGGTTTCCTAAGCCTGTCGTGAACATAATCACGTTTGCCCCAGAACCAGCCAAACCTGTGGTACATTCAGCATCATTGCCTGGCGTACACAACAAGTTTAAGCCTGCATTTTTTGCTTGTTCGGTATAATCCAACACGTCAGTAATCAAGGCATTCCCTCCTTTTTTTGCCGCACCAGCCGATTTCATGGCATCAGTAATTAAACCATCTTTGATATTGCCTGGCGAAGGGTTCATATCAAAACCAGAACCTACCGCTTCGGCACTACGAGCATAAGCCGCTTGAATCGTCGTAAATTTATCCGCTAGTTCATCGCTTACGCAACGGTTGATTAGCTCTTGCTCAACCCCACATAATTCTGGGAATTCAGCTAATAATACTTTACCACCCAAGGTCACCAATAAATCGGCACAATATCCTACCGAAGGATTCGCTGAGATTCCAGAGAATCCGTCCGAACCGCCACATTCAACGCCTAAGGTAATATGTGATAAAGGAGCAGGCTGACGAGTAGCTTTGTTGGCTTCCGTTAAACCAATAAAGGTCTGACGAATCGCTTGTTTCAACATAGTCTCTTCGTTTCCGATTGCTTGTTGGTCAAAAATATAAAGCGGTTTGCTAAAATTAGGATCTGCTTTTTGTAATGCTTCTTGGAAAATTTTCACCTGAGCATTTTGGCAACCTAAACTCAAAATCGTTGCTCCAGCTACGTTAGGGTGCGAAATATAACCCGCCAATAACTGACACAGTACTTGTGCATCTTCACGAGTACCACCGCAACCACCTGTATGTGTCAAAAACTTGATACCATCCACATTCGGGAAAAGTAAGTTTTTGCCATCTTCTTGGTTTTCACTTTCTTCATACACAAATTCTTCTAAGTTGATACCACTTTTATAAGCATTAATCAACGATTGTGTATAGCTATTGTATTGATTAGAAGGGGCATAACCCAATTCTTTCAACAAAGCATTCTTAATTACTTCTACATTTTGATTTTCGCAGAAAACCATCGGTACAACTACCCAATAATTAGCCGTTCCAACTTTGCCGTCTGCACGGTGAAAACCATTGAAGGTACGGTTTTCAAATTTAGACGCATCAGGTTGATTCCAAGAGGTAAAAGGTTGGCGACCACTATACGATTCAGCCACGTGTTTTACGTTGAAAGTCGTAATATGTTCTCCTTTTTGAATCGGTGAAGCGGCTTTACCAATCACTAAGCCGTACATTTTTAAGAAGTCTCCTGCTGCTAAATCGCTTTCCGCAAATTTATGCTTTACAGGTACATCCGTTACTAACGTAATGTCGTTGTGAACTTCTCCTTTTTTTAAATCAGTCAATGCCACGAACACATTATCCGCAGGATTAATTTTTATGACTTTGTTCATAATTTTAGTAGTAGGATTCCAAAAATAAGCCTTCTAAAAGGCTTAAAAACAGCGGGGTTGTGTAAAAAGTCAAAAGTTTATGAGTGACTGTCGCCCGAATTAAAGCTAAAAAAGATATATTATATTAAATCAAGTGCTTTAAACGTTAAACTCTACACTTTTTACACACCTCTAGCTGTACTCAATAGTTAAGCAAAAATTATCAAAACTTTTGCCGATTATGCTGTTACAGGAATTAATGCTTTTAGGGTATGATATACGCCATTCGCTAACATTAATTGCAACTGAACTTTAACCGCTTCTGCAAAACCAGCTAATTGTGTTAAGTCAGCTTCCCAAAGCGTTTTGTCAGCTAATACCACATCTACCAATTCGTCAGACGATAATGTTTTCCATTTCTCGAAGAAATAAGCGGCTTTATCATCTTGAATCACATACGATTCGCCATTAAATTCGCCATAATATTTACCTCCCTCTTCCTTAACCGCTTTCAAGAACAATAAATAAGCGGCAAAACCTACCGAAATATATTGTGGTGTACAAGCTAAGGTTTGGTAGTAATTTAATAACGTTGGAACATTACGCATCTTCATTTTAGAAGAAAACTGCACCGTAATACTCAACCACTGGTGGTCTAAACTTTGGTTTCTGAAACGGTCTAATACTTGTCTTCCGAAACGTTCAGCCACAATTTCTTGTACTTTATATGGAATGGCAGGAGCTAATTCAGCCAACATCAAATTGCTAATAAACGAAGACATTGATTCGTCGCCCATTGCTTCTTTCACGGTTACAAAACCAGCTAAGAAAGCCAAACCACAACTTAATGTGTGCGTTCCGTTCAATAAACGAAGTTTTAATTCACGGTATAAATCAATGTCTGGTTCGATGATAACACCATCGTCAACCAATTGGAATGACAAAGTTTCTTTTACCTTTTCGTCACCTTCAATCGCCCAAAGTCGATATACTTCCGACATCGTTAATAAATCATCTTGGTATCCTAATTGAGCTTCGATAGCCGCTTTCGTTGTAGCATCAGGTTTTCCAGGAACAATACGATCTACCAATGAATTACAGAATACGTTGCTTGATTCTAACCAGTCGATAAATTCCGAACTCATACCGTTTAGGTGAGCCAATTCCAAGACAATACCTTCGAGTTTTTTACCATTACCCACGATTAATTCGGTTGGAACAATCACCATTCCGTGATCTTTACTTCCGTTAAATGCTTCGTAACGAGCATTCAAGAAAGCCAACAATTTACCTGGGTACGAAACAGGAGGATTGCTATGAATATCATCTTGTACTAACTGAATACCGACTTCCGTTGTATTCGAAATGATGATAGTCATTTCAGGATTTTTAGCACATTCCAAAATGGCATCCCACTGGCTTTTGGCAGAAAGCACACGACTAATTGACGAGTTCACCGTATTAGAAACGACTTCTTCTCCTTCAAAAATGCCTCGCTCACACAAGGTATAAAGACCATCTTGCGTGTCAAAAGCAGAAGAATCACCTGCGTCAGTTGACTTTACGACAACGATTCTACCATTAAAAATGCCTTGGCGGTTGGCTTTGTCAATAAAATAATCGGGAAGACCTCTTAGAAGTACACCAGTTCCAAATTGTAATACTTTTTCTGGTAAACCAAATGTCGATTCTAAAGGTAATTGTAAGTCAGCTACGGCAGACAAAGCTGCAATCGTGTTGCGAGAAAGTTTATTCATACTAGTACGTTATATAAAGCAGTATATGTGGACAAGCCACCGTTCTTTTCAGTATTTAATTATCAAATTTTTGTTCTATTTTTAACAATACCATCATGCAGAAGGTAAGGACAGTCTATTTTTTACCTAAAAAAATGACAGAGATAAGCCTCAATATTTTATAAGAGTGAATAATCAAAAAGAATACTTATAGTATTTTTCAAAGATTATTCATAATAAAGGTATTAAAGGACTATACAATGCTATCACATTCTTTACGATAGGACAAGGCTTCGTGGAAATCTTTTTACGCAATCGTTTTCGGCAACGTTCCCAATGCACAAACTTTTTCGGAAAAAGTAGTATCTTTTATGGGAAAAAGTACAATTTATACTTAGGGCAATTTGTTTATTTGTATTTTTCTAAGAAAGCGTTTCGACGCTTATCCGAAGAAAATCGTCTTACAAGCCTTATAAATTATTTTCCCCTAAAGCCAAAAAATATGCTATTCCTTCCCATTTCAATGGCTTTCATACAGTAAAAGGCTACCACACGCAACAGGTAGGTAGCCTTTTACCATCAATTATCAATGGTCTTTTACTATTGTTTCAACAACCAAGAAGCCCAGTTTTTAGCCGCTTTAAAGTTCTCAAAATCAGCAGGTAATTTACGTCCATTTAAGTATTCATTATAAATCCATGGATCGCCCAATACAAAGACAGTACCTTTACCTACTTTTGCCGTAGCAATGATAACATCTTTACCTTCTACCAAAGCAGGTTTTGCAGGAGCAGTTACACTCAAGGTTACCAATTCTTTTACATAAATCTTTTTAGCATCGCCAAAAATTGGATGATTCGCTACGCCCTTTTTGTCAGTCAATACAAATTGTCCTTGTTCAAATTGGTCGTTTTTCACCATGTTACGGTTTTTACCCGTAAACTCAATACCAAACGCTTTGGTCAACTGGTTGAAGTGTTGGATTTCGCAGTTGGTGGTATCGTTTGCTAAAAGCACTAAAACACCTCCGTCATTTACCCAATTTTTAAGCGTTTCGATATGTTTTGCCTCTACGAAATTTGGGTTTGCCGTTTCTTTTTTCGTATCTGGATCCACAATGATATACACGTCTGTTCCCTTCAAGTTTTGAGCCGTAGGTTCTGCCGATAACATCGTCGTTTTTGCTCCAAAGTCATTAAAGATTGAACCTAAGAACGAGTAACCAGAATCAAAACGGTCTTGCCAAGTGTAGTGGAATTTCAAGCCATTACGGTATTCGTTGTTGAAGAAATTATCCATCGTTACGGTTTGTCCTTTTCCGATTGACAATTTGTCTAACATATCCATTTCAACACAAGCCTGCATAAATGGCCCGATTGCCTTCAAATCATCGTTTCTTGTCGGTTCTTTGATGTAATATTCATACGTACCATCACGGTATGGATTTCCACCTAAACCAGCACCACCCACTGCTTTATTGTAATGCACAACTCCTTCAGCATCGGTAGTAACAAAGGTTTTAATTAAACCATCGAATCCTTTTTTAACCGCAGGAATAAAGCTTTCTGGTAAATAACCCATACGGATTCCTTTTGCCATTCCGTAAACAAACATGGCTGAACCTGAAGACTCCAAGTAATTACCTTCTTTACCTCCTTTGTCGGTTACTTGCCACCAAACACCGCTATTCGGGTCTTGGAAGTTTACTAACGCTGTTGATAGACGATTTAAGATAGCCACTAACTCAGGGCGTTGTGGATGGTCTTGTGGGAATACATCCAAGACATCTACTAAGCCTATGATATACCAACCCATTGCACGGCTCCAATATTCGGGTGATTTTCCCGTTTCTTTGTTAGCCCATTTTTGTACTTTACTTTCGTCCCAACCGTGAATTAATAAGCCACTTTTTGCATCACGAGAAACTTTTTCCATTGTGATAAACTGATGAGCAATGTCGTTGAAATCTTCCGTACGACCAGTCATCGAAGCATATTCAGCGTAGAAAGGTTCGCCCATGTACAAACCATCTAACCACATTTGAGTCGGATAGCGTAATTTATGCCAGAAACCGCCCACTTTGTTGCGTGGTTGCCAAGACAATTGTTGACGTAATAAATCCGCTGCTTTCTTGTACTTTGCTTCTCCTCTAATTTGGTGTAAACTTAACAATTGACGACCCGTTGGGATGTTGTCAATGTTGTAATCTTCCATTTTGTAGGTTTTAATCGTACCATCTTCTGCGATGAAATGATCAACAATGTGCTTGATATATTGCTGGTAACGAATATCTCCTGTCGTTCTCCAAAGACGTTCAAAGCCCATCAAGACTGTACCAATTTCGTAGTTCCAGTTAGCTGGTCTTTTGTTAGAAGCTACTTCGCCAGAAGCTTTTGCTTCCTGAGCAGCCGAAGGAGAAATTAATTTATCTTGTTCCAGATGGTTCAGGTATTTCATCACCACCATCGAATCTGGATATTGTTTCATGATGGTTGCCGCCATCTTTTCTGCCCAAGCACTATTGCTTTGAGCCATTGTCGCAGAGGTCGATAAACCCAATAGAGCGACACCAGTGATTAAGATTTTTTTCATGTTTGTTTATATGTAAGCCTTCTGTAAAATCAACATATTCAACCTATAATTCTTAATAATCAACGGGTTAAAACCCGTTGTACCCTTACCTTAAATAAAATCAGCTCGCATGGGCGAAAATACGTCAATTAATACGCCTGCTTTCAGACAGACAACACCGTGCATGACATTAGCAGGAGCGAAATAAACGTCTCCGTCGTTTAGAATTTTGGTTTCTTCTCCGATGGTAACTTCAAAACTTCCGCCTTCGGTGATATAGCTAATTTGAAGGTGAGGATGTGAGTGCATTGCTCCAACACCACCTGCTTCAAAAGCTACTTTTACGAGCATGATGTCCTCGTTGTACGACATGATTTTGCGACGAATACCTCCTCCAAGATCAACCCAAGGAATATCTGTATCTGCTACTAAGGTTAACTCTTTTACTGAAATCATGGGTTTGTTGTGTTAATGTAAGCTATTTGAACTTTTTCGACACGGGTGAATGAATTCACCCGCTAAATGGAATCGTTGGTCAGTAACTAGTCATCTATTTATAGGATGCGACATAACTTAGTAGAGTTTCAATCCGCAAAAACCTTATAGGTTTTGAAAACCTGCAAGGTTTCGTTCCAAGAAGTTATGTCGTAGTCTATAATATTAATGCCTAGTTGCTGTTCAGCCTCAAGCAATGTGTCTATTTTTTAGAAAATACACCTTTTGAAACTTTTTCACCGAACTCTACTACTTGCTTTGCTTTTGTTCCGTCGGTGTTCAATAAGCGAATTCCTTGATTGCGTTCGCCCATGATTTTTAATAATAAATCGGTGTTATTCTCTTTGTATTTGATTCCGTCTAAGACAATGTTTTTACTATTTTGAATCTGAATGGTATTTTTATCTTTCGATAATAAAGTCACATTTTTCAAGTCAACATTGTCTGCTTCGATACAAAGCATTCCTACATTCGACTCAATTACGGTATTTTCAATCAAGATATTTTTAACCGCTTTTTCGGGTAATCCTCTCACTTTGATACCTGTTCCTGCTCCTAAACAGGTTACATTTCTTACATAAAAATCACGGAATTGAGGCGTTGCTTCCGACACAGGCTTTGCTTCAATGACAGGTAGTTCGTCTTTTTCAGACTTATCGCCCGATAATGGAACGGGGTCTTTTGCTGCATAATACATATCAAACAAAATCGCTTCGCCTAAAATATTGGTCATTTGAACATCGTTCACGTAAATATTTTCGACGATACCGCCACGACCACGAGCCGTTTTGAAACGTAAACCTACATCTGTACCCAAGAAAGAACAGTTAGAAACGAACATATTACGCACACCGCCCGACATTTCAGAACCAATCACAAAACCGCCGTGTGCATGATAGACCTTACAACCTTTAATGATAAAGTTTTCGGTAGGAACACCACGTTTACGTCCTTGCTCATCACGTCCCGATTTGATGGTAATTCCATCGTCACCCGTATCAAACGAACAGTTCTCCAATAGGCCATTTCTACACGATTCTAAGTCAATGGCATCCGAATTTTGAGCATACCAGTAATTACGAACCGTTGTATTTTTCACCACAACATGGTTACAAAGCAAAGGGTGAATCGTCCAAGCAGGTGAGTTTTGAATATTTACACCGTCGATTAAGATGTAATTACAACGAGTTAAACTAAGCATATTTGGACGTAAGAAATCCTTTACTGCTACATAATCAGCGGCTGTTTTTCCATTATTGATTTTACTTCCTCCATCCATCAACGAGCCTTTCAAAGAAGACTCCGACGGAAACCACATATCTTTTTTCTCGTTCAATACTCCTCCAGATTTAATCAAATCTTTCCATTGGTCATCCGTTTGTTTATTCTTTTTGATAGCTCTCCAAGAATCACCACCACCGTCAAGTACCCCTTCGCCTGTTAAGCCAATATCGTGCAAATCAATACCAGAAATAGGTGCTTGACAACGATATGCTTCTTCGCCTTCCCATGTAGCTGAGATAATTGGATAATCGTCGTGATTACGGCTAAATTGTAAGATTGCCCCTTTTGCCACGTGAAGGTTCACGTTAGATTTCAAGACGATTGGGCCCGTTAGCCACAAGCCTTTAGGAATCAAAACCGTTCCACCACCCGCTTGGCTACATACCTCAATTGCTTGATTGATAGCCTTTGAATTAAGGGTTTGTCCGTCGGCTATTGCTCCATAACGGGCAATATTAAACGTATCTTTACGGAAAACAGGAGTATAGTATTTTGGTAATTCATATTGGTATTTTTCTGGGAACTCTGATTTTTTGGCAAATACTTTCAACCCTGCTGATGTTTCCATCAATCCTTCCATCACTAAACTCGCCATAACAGCCGCACCATAACCCGAAAAATGCGTATTATCCTCTATCCCTTTTGGATGTTTTGCGAATGTTTTATCAGGATAGTGCATAAATAATTTCTTAGAAGGCTCTATGCCCATACGTTCAATGACCGCTTTACTTTTAGCATGTAAATCAATAAGCGGTACGTCCAATTCTTTTGCAACTGCTTTTACGACAGCAGGGTATTCGCCATGCTGATCGACAAAAGCTCCATTTTCATCAAATTTTCTACGCATTACAGGCGTAATCAAAATTGGATTTGCTCCTTTGGCACGAGCTTCTTTAACGTATTTGATAAGATTGTCTCTGTAAGTGGTTTGTGGGGCGGCATACTTGGTGCTGTCATTAATTTTTTGGTCGTTATGTCCAAACTGAATCATTACCCAATCGCCTTTTTTCAACAAGCCTAATACCGTTTTCCAACGCCCTTCGGTAATAAAGCTTTTGGTACTTCTACCATTCATGGCATGATTTTGAACCTCTACAGCATCAATTAAATAATCTGGCAAAGCCATTCCCCACCCCGTTTCGGGATTATCAATAGGCAGTTTGTTTGCACAGGTAGAATCTCCAATAAGGAAAAGAGTAACTTTATCATCCGATACACGAAACGAAGAAAGGATAATAAGAGAAAGGGCAACAAGCAGTTTTTTCATAAAAACGGTTATAAATACCTTATTGAATCAATGATAAATAAAATAGAACAAGTGGTTCTTTAAAGAAAGGCAAAGCTATTAATCCAGCTTTGCCTCTATCGTTAATTAATCTTGAAGTACTCGTTTGTTAGTTCAGGGAAACAACCGCCATTATTTTCTGAACTACATTAAACAAGATTTTTTATCAAGATGCCTGTAACTACACAATATTGCTGAAAGATGTAACTTTTAAACAGCGTCATTTTTGGGAAACTTAGTGCTTAATCGAGTAGTTATCATCTTCCAAAGCAATATTGAATGTAATAAATTATCTTAAATCTGGAATTGCAACCGCATCCATATCTGTAAACATTTGGTTTTCGCCAGCCATTGCCCAGATAAACGAGTAATTAGCCGTTCCACAACCTGAGTGAATTGACCAAGGTGGTGAAATAATTGCTTGATGATTTGCCACAAACATGTGACGAGTCTCTTGAGGTTGACCCATGAAATGCACAACACGTTGATTAGCAGGAACATCAAAGTATAAATAAATTTCCATACGTCTGTCATGCACGTGTGATGGCATCGTATTCCAAACACTTCCTTTAGCCAATACCGTTAAGCCCATTACCAATTGGCAACTTCTGATACCGTCTAAGTGAATATATTTGTAAATTGTACGTTCGTTTGAAGTTTCGTTGCTACCCAAGTTTACAGGAGAAGCTTCTTCTTTTTTCATCAAACGAGTTGGATACGCTTGGTGTGCTGGTGCAGACATCAAGAAAAATTGAGCAGGTGTTTCGTCGCTTTTACTTGCGAAAGAAACCTCTTTCACTCCTTTTCCAAGATATAAACAGTCTAATTTACTTACCTCAAATGTTTCGCCATCAGCCGTTACAGTACCTTCTCCGCCCACGTTGATGATACCTAATTCACGACGCTCTAAAAAGTATTCACTTTTCAAATGTTCGTCATACGTTCCCAAGACCATTGCTTGAGCAACTGGCATTGCACCGCCTACAATTACACGGTCGTAATGGGTATAGGTGAAATTGAAATTATTTGCTTCAAAAACGCTATCAATCAAGAAGTTTTCTCTCAAGGTAGCCGTATTCATCGAAGCCGTTTCTTTTGGACTAGATTCGTATCTGCTTTGCATTGTATCTATTTTTTAAAGGGATAATTATTAAAATAGCTCTCGTTTTTCACGAAAAAACTGTCATCGGTTTAACGTTCAAAGGTCTCGAAATTAAACTTTATACACGGGTGAATAAATTCACCCGCTACGTGGAATAGTTGGTCAGAAGAAAGGTGTTTTTTATGGGAACGGGTTAAAACCCGTTCACCCAAACCAACCTAACTAGCGACCCATCCAGCCACCATCTACTACTAAGATAGTACCGTTTACGTAGTCACTTGCTTTTGAAGATAAGAACACCAATGGCCCTTTGAAATCTTCTGCTTCACCCCAACGACCTGCTGGAATACGGTCTAAAATTGACTTACTTCTTTCAGCATCTGCTCTCAAAGCCGCCGTATTATCCGTTGCAATGTAACCTGGAGCGAAACCGTTTACGTTAACACCTTTAGAAGCCCACTCGTTAGCTAATGCTTTTACGATACTTGAAATAGCACCTTTACTTGCTGCGTAGCCTGGCACGTTGATACCTCCTTGGAAGCTCAATAATGAACAAGTAAATACAATTTTACCAGAACCTCTTGCAATCATATCACGCCCAAACTCACGAGCTAAGATAAATTGAGCATCCAAGTTTACCGATAATACTTTATCCCAATATTCGTCAGAATGCTCTGCTGCTGGGTTTCTCAAAATCATTCCTGCGTTATTGATCAAAATGTCAACTACTGGATGATTTTCTTTTACTTTATTAATAAAAGCATATAATTGCTCACGATCACTCAAATCTGCAATATATCCTGTAAACTTGCGTCCTAATGCTGTAACGGCTTTCTCGATTGCACTATCTTTTTCCTCCAACGTAATCGAACTTACAATAATGTCTGCACCAGCCTCTGCTAAAGCGGTAGCAATAGCATAACCAATACCTCTGTCGCCACCTGTAACGAGAGCAACCTTATTTTCTAAACTAAACATTGACGCTAATTCCATGGATTACTAATAGTTTGATTAAATTATTTTAGAATTTTATTACACTTAATTAAGAGAAGACCTTATAAAATCTACATATTTTATAAATATCTTTATATCAAAGCTATGTCATCTATGTAGGAGGAAACAACTAATCGTCAGAATAAATTTACGCAATCGTTATCGGCAACGTTACCATTGAAATTATATTTTTGATTTATTCAATAATATTTGGGATATTATTCAGAATGTAGTAGTTTCACTCTTAGGATATATCCTTAGCAGAAATATATACACAAATTGTACTAATCAAAGAATCGGATTTTGGAAACTGTAACTATAAAAGATATTGCAAAAGCATTAAACTTATCTACATCTACTGTCTCAAGAGCCTTGAGAGGTAGTTATGAGATTAGTCCTGAGACCAAAAAAGTGGTGTTGGAATATGCTGAAAAAATCAACTATCGCCCTAATCCCATTGCCCTAAGTTTAAAGGAAAATAGAAGTAGATCCATTGGCGTTATTGTCCCCGAAATTGACAATCCTTTCTTTTCGCAGGCAATTAACGGAATTGAAACCATTGTTTATAACCGTGGCTATCATGTATTGATTTTTCAGAGTTATGAATCGTATCAACGGGAAGTAATTAATGTACAACATTTGGCTTCTAGGCGTGTAGATGGCGTTTTGATTTCATTATCGGGACAAACTACTGATATTGACCACCTTAGAGAACTTCAAGATAAAGGAATGCCGATTGTATTTTTCGACCGTTTTTCAGACGAAATCAATACGCATAAAGTCATTGCAGATAATTTTGACGGGGCATTTAAAGCAACGGAACATTTAATAAAATCAGGTCGTAGAAGAATTGCTCATATTGCGGCCTCGGCTTCGTTATCCATTACGAAAGAACGTATCAACGGCTATCGAGCTGCTCTTAATAAATACCAACGCCCTATTGATGATACGCTTATTAAATACTGCGGCTATAGTCTCGTAGAGGTTGATAACGTAATTGGAGAATTATTAGCGGACGACAATCCGCCTGATGCGATTTTCACGGCAAGTGACCGTTTGGCAGTAAGCTGTTTGACGGCTCTTAAAAACAAGCACGTGGATATTCCGAAACAGATGGCTGTGGTTGGTTTTACAAACTTGAAAGTAGCTCATTTATTCGACCCTCCGCTCAGTACGGTCATGCAACCTGCGATGGAAATGGGACAAAGAGCAGCTGAATTATTATTGGATTTAATCGAACGTAAATCTAAAAGTCCTATCACGTATCAGACCATTAAATTACCTACCGAAATGATTATTCGGGAGTCTTGTTAATTGTTATTAGATTGACTTGTGTAGAAGTCTAAAGTCTATGAGTCTAAAATGCTACGAAGAAACAGCTTTTCGTAAAATACATTCAACTTTCCACTTTAAACTTCTGCACAAACCTAACGATCCTTATAAAAGTTTCTTTTTTCTGAACCAAACAAAGGTGCTGACACTCACGGCAACCATCACAAAAATGGTTACAAAATAACCGTAAGGCGTATGGAGTTCGGGCATATTATCGAAGTTCATTCCATAGACTCCTGCGATGAAGGTGATGGGCATAAAAAAGACAGAGAAAATCGTCAATAGCTTCATCACATCGTTGGTTTTCTGAGCCGAAAGCGAAATGAAAATATTCGACAAATTGGTTAAATCCTCTTGAGACTGGTCGAACATCGACAAGAGTTTTAAATGTAAATCTCGTACATCTTGCAAGACAACATTATCTCGTTCGGTAGAGCGGTGATGGTTCAAAAT
>JBMLRK010000510.1:0-17951 GCA_049241065.1 Spirosomataceae bacterium | reverse complement strand
ATTTTACGAGCGGTTCTGAGCGTCCCTGCTTTTTTAAGCTGATAACTGCCATTCTTATTTTCCATTTCAATCGAAATTTCAATCACCCCAGCAGGATGTTCAATAATGATTATTTCATCCGATTTCCCGTTCTCTTTCCCTACTTCCGAAGCTACCGTACCTTTCATTTTTAGAGCCGTAGCAATACAAATTCCACCAGAAACGGCATGACTTGGATGCAAGGTTTTAGGGGTTAGATAGCGAGATTGAATGTGATGTCCATCCTTTTGAGGACTAGAAAGTATTCCAATTTTGGGTAAAACACTATCGCTCACATCGCCCATACCTGCTCTTCTTCCTGCTTCAATTCTGATTTTCTCTAAGCGTCTCATCAACGTTTTTTCTCGCTTAAAAAAGTTTTCATCTTCCGCTCCTGTCATCCCTAAATCACTGGCTTTCAGCAAGACCATCAAACTACCAACATCTAAAATGGATACATCAATGCTGTCGATTTGTTCTTTCAGTTTACCCGTCGGCAATAATTTACCCGTTTTACCTCCTACCTGATCAAACAAATTCATCACAATCGGAGCAGCAGTCCCAGGTACACCATCAATTTGAGCATTTCCTTCATAAACCACATGACCATTCGGAGTTTGAACTACCTCCTCAATCAGTGCATTGGTATTGATATTATAAACCATCACTTTCGTTACAGGACTCGTTACCTTAACCCAGCCTTTTTCAATGGCAAATGGGGCAACTCCTGCCATCATATTTCCGCATGGAGGTAGGGTATCTACAATAGGATTTTCAATATCAATTTGTGCAAAAAGATAATCAACATCCACCCCTTTTCTGGTAGATGGTTTTGCCATCACTACTTTACTCGTCACGGTGACTGTTCCACCCAATCCATCTATTTGTTTCGCATCGGGTGAACCCATAATTTTTAATAAAATTGCATCCCTTTCAGTACGATTACTTGGTAAATCCCGTAAATCTAAGAAAGGTCCTTTCGACGTACCTCCACGCATATAAGTACAGAGAATACGCTTTTTTTCACGGTTTTCTTGTCTAGTTATTTCATCCGAATTTGTTTTCGGTAAACCAACAGGTTGCTGAGCCTTACATGAAAACAGTAAAAAACTAGCCACTATTCCTGTCGCAAAATAGTTTTTCATTACGTTATTCATACGATTTAACATTTATTTTGTCGCTCTTATTCTCCTATAAAATAGCCAACGATAAGTTAGACACCCTTGCTTGCACTATAGCCTGCTTCTCTACCAAATAAAGCACCAGACGTTAGTCCCGAACCACCAGGATATCCATGAAAGAACACCCCTCCTACCATTTCGCCGCAGGCATAAAGTCCTTTGATGGGTTCTCCGTTTTCATTCAAAACCTCCGCATTTTTACTGGTACGTACACCTCCATACGTAAAAGTAATTCCACTGGTTACAGGATATGCTTTGAAAGGAGGAGTGTCTAAACAATTAGCCCAGTTGGTTTTATTCAACTCCAATCCTGTTGTCGTTTTCCCATCTTTCAAGGTTGGGTCAAAACCAATATCTTGACTAGCTTTCGTGGATTCATTATATTCCTGAATGGTTTTCAAAGCTACCCCCTTATCAATTCCATCTAACTTGGCTACCAATTCCTCTAAGGTATTAGCTTCGATAACAGTTGCATAACGGAAACGGTATTCAGCATAAAGATAGGGAGCGACTTTCTCGTCAAAAATCTGCCAAGCATGGCTATTCGGTTGTTCCAATACAGCCTTTCCAAACTGAGCATACGTATAATTTCGCATATCTAAACCTTCATCTACAAAACGCTGCCCATCTTCATTCAACATGATACCGTATAGATAAGAAATTTTTCGGTAATGTTTTCGTTCGTTAAAAGGCAATTCAAGATTTCCATAATCGGGCATATTTTTATCCATCGGAACGGCATGACACCCGCCAAAAAATCCGTGCAGAGCAGCACCCAAGCTAGTTGCCATTTCGAGTCCTTTACCCATATTATGGCGAGTCCCTCTTACTTTAGCTATCCCCCACTGCTTTCCTAAATACTGTTCTCTCAATTGTTTATTTGCTTCAAAACCTCCACACCCTAAAATCACTGCTTTACAAGGCAATACGGTTGATACGCCTTCTTTTACACACTTAACTCCCGTAATCTGCCCATTTTCTTGAATAATTTCCTCTGCTGCACAATTGTAATAGATCGTTCCTCCAAGACGTAGAAACTCTCGCATTTCGGCCTGAACTAAGCCATCACCTTCTCCTTCAACGTCCAAGGCCAAACCACCCCAAAAGGTATGAATTCCATTTTTCACAAAACTCTGACGGGCATAACTTGGATCAAACTTCACATGATGACTTCCTAACCATTGCAATACGCTCAAACTGTTATCAACCAAGTATTGTTGTAATTCAGTAATTGGTTCGCCTTCGTTAAAATGCTTTAAATCACCTAGAAATTTTTCTTTCGTGTAAGCCCCAAAATTCGTTTTGGGAAGTCGCTCATCATCCAAATCACGAATCAACGGTTTTAAATCGTCAAACGATTCAAAGGCAAAACGCATTGCCCCTGCGGTATAACGACTATTGCCTCCCCACTCATGTTCGTTTGCAATTTCAATCATTAATACACTTGCTCCTTTTTCGAGAGCGGCAATGCCTGCACATAACGCAGCATTCCCTGAACCAATGATAATTATATCTGCCATAGTTTGTTGAAGATAAGTATAAAGGCTGTATGGAAAGCATTCTGTATTAAGCCAAAATCACTAAATACTTAATGACATCTACTTTTCATACAGCCTTTGAAGAATGATAAATTTAGAATTTATAATTCACAGAGAAGTTTAAGAATCTACCTTGAGTACCAAACTGATTAGTACGACGAGAGAAAATTACTTCATTGGTAGTTTGTGGTACTTGTAACAAATCTGGATAAATATCGAATACATTATTTGCCCCAGCCGTAAACGATAATTTACTAGTTAAACGATACGTAACGGATAAATCAAATAAGGTTTTTGAAGAAAACACTTGATACGTTGGAGCAGAAGGATCTGTTGGTGCAACTGCTAACGTAGCCAAAGGATCTGAAACTTCTCCAAAATTAGAAACTCTCGTCATGAAAGAGAATTTACTCAAATCAAGTGTAGCAGATGCAATCAGTTTATCTTTTGGAAGACCATCTGTAATATACAACGCTGCTACTTTGTCCGCTACCACTACACCTGTGCTAGTCGTTCTGGTATTACGTAAGGTAGTCACCATTGACGAGTACGCAGCATTCAAGGTTAATTTATGACCTGAGCCAAATTTTGTCCAATAATTTGCTACAATTTCCAATCCGTTAGTACGTGTATCTATTGCATTCACAAATACGTTCGCTGTTTGTGGGAAGCCAGCCGCTTTGAAAGCTGGGATTTTTGACACATCAATATTACCCGATAACATAATCCGATTATCAACATCTATTTGATATAAATCGGCCGTTAACGTAAAGTGGTCGCCAATTTTTGAAGTAATCCCTAATGAATAATCAAGAGACGTTTCTTTCTTTAGTCCATCCACTCCAATTAATTTAGCTAACTCTGAAGTAGAAGGAATGATTGGGTTAATAATCGAATTCCCTGCATTATCAAACGAGATATTTACAAAATTACTATAATGCGATTGTACCATTGACGGAGCTCTAAACCCACGGCTCACAGAAGCACGAACCGAGAATGGCTCTGCGATACGTAAACGAGTATTGAATTTATAAGAGAAATCTGAACCAAAATCGCTGTAATTCTCAAAACGAATAGCCGAACCCAATAAGAAGTTTTTCGTAATATCACTTTCGCCTTCCAAATAAAGACCAATGTTTGTTCTGTTCCAACTTCCAGCAGTAGCAGGACTAAAACCTTCACGACCACTAGAACCTACGTCTTTTGTTGCTTTCAAAGGTCCAGCAATCCAAGAGGCTTCATCACCTGCTGTTTGCTTGAAGGTTTCATAACGAAATTCTGTACCCGCTGCTACATTTAAGTTAGGATATGAATCTTTGTTAAAACTTTTTGCTACATCTACGTTAACAAGTGTCTGACTAACTGCTGTCTGCCCTACGTAAAACTCTGTTGGAGAAGCTGCTCCTAAACTCGGGTTAACTGTATTTTTCGCTTTGAAATCAACCTGATTTCCTCCCTGACCAACACTAAAGTCTAATGACCACTCTTTTCCTAATGTTCCTTTTAAGCCTGCTGTCAATGAATAATCCTGTAATGTAGCTGGTGCAATTGGGTTATAACCATTAGGGAAGATAGATAATACCGAACGTTTTGTATTCGATGGAGGGCGTGTAAATACGCCTGTAACCACATATTTGTTCGTATATCCTCCAAAGGTATAGAATTTCCAGTGGTCGTTGATTGGTACTCCTGCATTGATAAAAATACCCGTAGTAGTGTTTTCAGCAGAACCAAGTATTGCTCTATCTAAATTAATATTGTTTTGAGCTACTAACGCTGCATCTGCAACAGGATCTTTTACATAAAAACCCGCAGACGCTTTATACGTTCCTGAACGGTCATAACCATCTGTGTGAGCATAAGAAATCGTCGTATTAATAAACCCTTTTTTACCTAATTTTAAACCGAAGTTTGCAGCTAAATTATAAGTCAGTCCATCTGTTACAGTCTTAGGAGGAATGATACCCTTCACATCCAAATTTGGTGTCGAATGACCAATCCCTGTATAAATACTAACAGCTCCACCAGAAGACGCATCGTTCAATTCCATGTTGATTACCCCACCAATGGCATCTGAACCATATTGTGCTGCTGCACCATCACGAAGTACCTCTACTCTTTTCAACGACAAGGAGGGGACGACGTTAACATCAGTACCTACCTGACCTTTTCCAACACCGTCGTTAATACTCAAGAACGATACTTTATGACGACGTTTATTATTCACCAAAACCAATACTTGATCTGGCCCTAACCCTCTTAAAGACGCAGGGTCAACAAATGGTGCTGAATCGTTGATACCAAATTTAACCGCTGTAAACGACGGAGCAGTATAATTGATAGATTGTCCTAAATCCATCTGTCCAGAAGATTGAATATCTTTGGCACTGATTACATCTACAGCCACAGGACGATCCACGTCAGTTCTGGGTTTCGCAAATCTAGCACCTACAATAACAACTTCTGACAATTGGGCAGTTTCTTCGTCTAATGCGACAGAAATCGTTGAGTTTGCACCCACCTTAACTTCTTTTGTTTTAAAACCAACAAAAGAGAAGACCAACGTCTCTCCCACCTCTGCATTCAATTTAAAATTTCCTGTTGCATCGGTTGAAGTACCTCTTTTTGTACCTTTTACTAAAATACTTACGCCAGCCAAAGCGTCTCCAGAAACACTAGCAACTTTACCTGACACAGGATTTGCTTGAATTTCTACTAAAGGCAATACTTCAGATAACTGGGTTTCAACCTTGCGTTGAACACTCAAAATAATCTGATTACCAATATTTTTATAATTAATTTCAACTGGATTGAATAAACGTGTCAATACATCAGAAAGCTTCTGATTTTGAATAGTTATCGATACCTTTCTCTCTGCATGAATCATATTTGAGCTATACACAAACTTCACTTGCGTAAGTTTCTCAATCTGGTTCAACGCATTTTCAATTTCCATATTATGGATATTGAGCGAAACATTCTTGTTAAGTGCATCTTGAGCTTTTCCCTCATTCGCCCATGTATTACCCATGAAAAGAACGGTAAGAAGGCATTGTAATAGCGTAATTTTCATAATCTTAGCCAGCAAGGCTTGATTAGTACCTAGTTTTTCCATAACTTAGTTTTGATTTTGTTAGTTGGACATTAGCAAAATTGACAATAATTGATTCAAAAGGCCGATAATGCTCGTAACATTACCGGTCTTTTTCTTGCTCTAAAGAGCGTATTAACAGAGTTGTACTCGGCACTTTTTGATCAATAACAAAGCTCGTAACAATGCTATTGAAACTTACTAAAAAAAAACTAATTACATCCGTTACCACTAATACGGATGGATGTGCCAAAGGTCTGATAAGATGCACTTAACGATTGACACATAAAATCTAATTGGGTGTATAAATCCATGTTATTTAAATCTCCTGTAAAGTAACAAGAAAGCATTTCTGGATTTTCGACCAAAATTTTAAGACCATACGCTTTTTCAAGTACGGTAATAACTTCTTTCATTTTTACTTTCTGGAAATCAAAACGAATGACTTCTTTCACGGTAGCCAATACCATTGGTTGTTCTACAATACCTGTTTCAAACACTTTTTCGTCGGCTTCATAAACAACTTTCTGATTCGGCGTAATTACCACTGCTGGTTCTTTCAACTCGTCGACGTGCTTTTCAAATACCATCACTCGTCCCGTTTTTACTGCTACTTCTACTTTCTTATTTCCCTCAGACTTAATCAAAAAGCTAGTCCCTAGTACTTTCGTTATCGTATTACCAGTTAAAATCAAGAACGGTTTATTCGGATTTTTTGCCACATCAAAAAAAGCATTACCTACTAAAACGACCTCTCTCACGTGGGTATCGAAACGACTTGGATATTTTAAACTTGCATTGGGATAGAGGTGGATAATTGTCCCATCTTCTAGCCGAATCACTTGTACTTGCTTTGTCTGGTTTTCTTTCATGACCATTTGAGCTAATACGTCCTTTTGAAAGTATTCATTTTTACTTTCAGCAACACCCGCCCAATAGGTAAGCCCTACACCAAGCAATAATATAATACAAGCGGCGGCAACAGAACGTACAAATAAATTATTCCAAATTGAAATTAAAGGACGTTCCTGAATAGCTGTTTGTTCTTTTACTTGAGACCAAATTTTCTTTTTAGTTTGGCTCCACTCTACTTCCGACTGGGGCATGTGAGCGTCATTACCTAACAAATCAAACCAACTTTCAACCAACCGTCTTTCTTCAAGACTACAGTTACCTGAGAGATATTTATCTAAAAGAAATTCAAACGACTGCTTGCTCATAATTCTTAGGGGTTTACATCATGAAAGTCGTAAAAAAGCAAAACACCCCTAAAAGAAAATAAAAAATAGAAGAATAATACAATAAAAAGAAGAGATTAACTTGAATATTCTTTAAAAAATGAAAAGTAATAAATATATCAAGTAATCTTTAAGGGAGATGCGTAATACTTTTAGGGCTTGGGTGATATGATATTCAATCGCTTTTTCTGAAACGTTTAATATCTGTGAAATTTCTTTATGACTTTTTTCTTCAAAACGACTCATCCGAAAAACAGCCTGTGTTTTTTCGGGTAAACAAGCGATTGCCTCCTCTATTTGATTTTGTAAAACAGTAACCGTTTGATACTCTTGTAAGTTTGTTACAGCATCATAATCGGAAGCTTCTACCAACACTCGATTATTAATAGTCTGTCGAATATAAGAAATGGTTTTATATTTCAAGGCAGTGAATAAATAGCTCTCCAGATGGGTTATTTGTGACATCTCTCTTTTTTCCCAAAGGCTTACAAAAAGCTCTTGGACAATTTCTTCCGCAGCTTCCCGTGATTTGGTTTTAAAAATAGCTATTGAAGTGAGTTTACGCCAGTATCTTTCATAAATTTCACGAAAGGCAGCCTCTTGACCTTTTGTCAAAAGCTCAACCAATTTTTCATCTGAAAAGTGTGATAGCGTCATTTGAGAGTGGTTATTATTGATTTTTGGTAGTTTAAAAGAGATTCTATTTCCTTCCGAAGTTCTTTTTAAGAAGTAGCTAAATTACGCTTTACATCAAACAATTACAATAAAATATTAAAATTATAATAATCCACACCTAAATTAACGTACAAAAATCATTTTTACTATAAAATAAAGGCTTGGTCTCGTAAGTTTAAGTTACAAACATACTCAGTATCCCATAGATCCAAGATACACAATCCACTCATTTTTTAATATCTTGCGTAAAAAAAACGGAAGAATGGAAGCACCCACGATATACCAACAAATTAAGGCATTAAAGCAGGAATTAGATTCACTACGCCCTCTTAACAAAGAGCAAGAAGGGATGATTATGCAGAAATTTCGTTTGGATTGGAACTATCATTCGAATCATCTCGAAGGTAATACCTTGACTTATGGGGAAACAAAAGCACTAATTCTCTTTGGTTTAACAGCTCAGGGAAAACCCTTAAAAGACCATTTCGAAATAACAGGACACGATGAAGCCGTAAAATGGATTGAGGAGATTGTAAAACAGGAACGTCCTTTAACAGAAAGTTTTATACGAGAATTACACGTCTTACTACTAAAAGAGTCTTACGAAAAAAAAGCTATTTCACCAGAAGGAATCATCACTGTTAGAAGAATAGAAGTAGGAAAATATAAGAAAGTTCCCAATCATGTATTGACTAAAACAGGAGAAATGTTCTATTTTGCCTCTCCCGAAGAAACACCTGCTAAAATGGGTGATTTAATGGAATGGTATCAAAAGAAACTCGTTCAACCTGATGTAGAACCCATTTTATTAGCTACCGAATTTCATTATAAATTCATCTGCATTCACCCATTTGACGATGGTAATGGTAGAACTGCACGTTTAATCATGAACTTTATTTTGATGCGTTTTGGCTATCCTCCTGTGATTATCAAAACGGGGGATAAAGAAGCCTACTTCAATGTCCTTAGACTAGCTGATGCAGGTAATTTAGAGCCTTTTGTGGCGTATATCGCTCATAACCTTGCAGATTCGATGGAGCTAATGCTTAAAGGAGCAAAAGGTGAATCAATTGAAGAACCTGATGACTTAGACAAAGAAATCTCTTTGCTTGAACAGAAATTGAAGGGGATGTCGAGCGGAACGCTAAGTAAAAAAAGTGATACTACTGTACAGTTTATTTATGACTACTCATACGTAAAACTATGTGAAAGGTTTATTAGCAGTACTGAAAAATTCAACAAACTATATGTCAATAAAACGATTTTGCTTTCAATAGATCAAGTATCATTGAATACAACAGATATAACAGATCACCAAGCCCTCTTAGATTCTATAAAATCCCCATGGAATAAAAAAGCCCCCCTAATCTCTTTTACCAAAAGTGTAGGCGTATTCTTCAAATATGAAGCATTGACCCTTCAAAAATTTGCAGAAACAGTATTTATTCCAAACATTTTTATTGAGTTTGACGAGCTATTTTATGCTATTAGAATTTTCAATATTATAGAAGATAAAACTAAATATGGTTCAAAACGTTTCGTTAAGGATTCTATGTTATTAGAAGTAAAAAAATCATACACAGAACAGTTAACGGAAGACGAAATCAATGAAATAGTAAATGCTGAAATGAAACGTCATACGGCTTTTATTGAGAATAAAATCAAAGAAATCACTACGGAATAATCCTTGAGATAGCCTTTTGTCCTAAAAGTCCCATCGGGACGACCGAATTTGTAAGCAGGGATTTTAATCCCTGAGTAGTTGGTAATGCCGCCCTGAAAAGAGCGTTACAAACGCATGTCCAACCCACACCCGATTGCAAATCGGGGTGAGCTGAGTAACCCTGACAGCGGCTTTTTTGCCCTGTCAGGGTGAAGATGGAGTGATGAGTTGTCACCAATATTCAATCCCTACGAGATGAAACATCGGTCATCAGAGGATATAAAAAAATCCCCAACCATCTGAGAGGATTGGGGATTTTTACATTTAAGTATTTGCTTATTTTTCTTGAGCTTCTACAACGGCAATCGCTACCATATTCACGATTTCTCGTACCGATGAACCTAATTGTAATACATACACAGGTTTGCGTAAGCCTAACAAAATTGGCCCGATATACTCAATTTCACTCGTTTCTTTCAATAAGTTATAGGCAATATTTGCCGCAGAAAGATTCGGGAAAATAAGGGTATTAGCACCTTCTTCCGCTAATTTCGAGAACGGATAATTTTCGCTTACCAATTCCGTATCGAATGCCAAGTGAGCTTGCATTTCTCCTTCTACAACCATCTCAGGATGTTTTGCTTGTAGAATTTCCGTCGCTTTACGCATTTTCACGGCATCTTCTCCATCCGCAGTTCCGAAGTTAGAATAAGTCAATAAAGCAATTCTTGGCTTCAAGTTGAACTGTTCAACGGCTTTGGCTGTCAGTTCGGTAATTTCTACAATGTCCTCAACACTTGGGTTAAAGTTCACCGTTGTATCCGAAAAGAAGATTGGCCCTTTTTTGGTCATCAAAATGTACATACCCGACACCTTTTTCACGCCGTCTTCTCTACCAATAATTTGTAAAGCAGGACGAATAGCATCTGGATAGTTACGAGTTAAGCCCGAAATCACACAATCAGCATCTCCCGTTTCCACCATCATCGAGGCAAAATAACTACGCACCTGCATCTGCTTATGTGCTTCGTATTTATTCAAGCCTTTACGCTTGCGTTTTTCAAAGAATAAATCGCCATAATGTTTCACACGGTCTGCCATTTCTGCAGAACGAGTATCAATCATTTCGATTTCTCCTAAATCCAAGCCGTTAGCTGAAATCAATTCGTTGATTTTAGCAATGTCACCCAATAAAATTGGCGTACAAATCTTTTCGTCTTTTACTTGTTGAACCGCTTTTAATACTTTCAAATTTTCAGCATCCGCAAAAACCACCCGTTTCGGTTCACGTTTTGCTTGGTTGAAAATATACTGCATCAATTGGTTATCTAAGCCCAAACGCTTGCTCAATTCTAGTTCATAAGCATCCCAATCGGTAATTGGTTTTTGAGCAATTCCAGACTCCATTGCAGCACGAGCAACTGCCACCGAAACCGTCGTAATCAAACGAGGGTCAACAGGTTTTGGAATGATGTAATTTCTTCCAAAAGTTAAATTTTTCTCGTTATACGCTAAGTTAACGATGTCTGGCACAGGCTTTTTAGCTAATTCTGCTAAAGCTTTTGCGGCTGCCATTTTCATATTTTCGTCAATTTCCGTTGCTCGTACGTCCAACGCTCCTCTAAAAATATACGGGAAACCTAATACGTTATTCACCTGATTAGGGAAGTCGGAACGACCCGTTGCCATGATGATGTCTTCACGAGCGGCCACAGCATCCGTGTAAGTAATTTCAGGATTGGGATTCGCCATAGCAAACACCACAGGATCTTTCGCCATTGAACGAATCATATCTTGCGATACAATATTCCCAACAGATAATCCTAAGAATACATCTGCTCCGACCATCGCATCGGCAAGAGTCGTAATTCCTGTACGAGAAGTGACAAACGGCTGAACGTATTTGTTCAAATCCGTACGGCTTTCATGCACAAGACCGTCTTTATCGAACATCAAAATGTTTTCCAATTTTGCCCCTAACAACAAGTACAACTTCACACAAGAAAGTGCTGCTGCTCCTGCTCCCGATACGACAATTTGAATGTTGGCGATGTCTTTTTCTACAATTTCTAAGGCGTTCAACAAGGCAGCACCCGAAATGATGGCCGTACCGTGTTGATCATCGTGCATGATTGGAATGTTTAGGTCTTTGCGTAAACGTTCCTCAATCTCAAAACACTCAGGCGACTTAATGTCCTCTAAGTTGACCCCACCAAAAGTAGGCTCAAGAATTTTTACGGTACGGATAATTTCTTCGACATTTTGTGTATCTAATTCAATATCGAATACATCAATGTCAGCAAAAATTTTGAATAAAACCCCTTTACCTTCCATTACGGGCTTACCAGCGGCTGCCCCAATGTTACCTAGTCCTAAAACAGCAGAGCCATTCGAGATAACAGCTACTAAATTTCCTTTTGCCGTATATTTATATACGTCTTCAGGATTGGCAGCAATTGCTAAACATGGTTCTGCAACTCCTGGTGAATAGGCTAAAGAAAGGTCACGCTGAGTTTCTGTTTCTTTGGTCGGAACTACTTCAATTTTTCCAGGGCGACCTTTTGCGTGGTAATGCAATGCGTCCTCTTTACGAATTGGAATTTGTGCCATTGTAATAAATTTTAAATGTTTTTATATAATTAATGTACCCAGTAATTTACGCCAATTGTGTTAGCGTCCCGAAATATAGGAAGTGAAAGTTAACATCCCAAAGAAAAACATTCTTTTATTGAAATTGCACTTTTTAAACTTCTAGCTACAAATCAATTAAATTAAGCACTACTAAATCTTCATTAAATCACATCTTTTCAAAATTAACGAAAGGCCTCCTCCATTTTAGCACGGTCAAACTCTCCTTCGTTGTTGGCTAACCAAATGGTAGCCACGCCATTACCTATAAAATTAGTAATTGCTCTTGCTTCGGACATAAAACGGTCAACTCCCAACAACAGGGCTAATCCTTCTACTGGAACGACTTTAATCGCTGTTAAAGTGGAAGCTAATACGATAAAGCCACTACCCGTAACGCCTGCTGCTCCTTTTGAAGTAACCATCAAAATTCCGATGATGGTTAAAATCTGTTGTAAGTCAAGATGCACGTTGAACACTTGTGCCAAAAAGATAATCGCCATTGAAAGGTAAATCGTTGTACCATCCAAATTGAAGGAATATCCCGCAGGAACAACCAAACCAACGACCGATTTTGAACAGCCCATGAGTTCTAACTTTTCCATTAACGAAGGTAAAGCTGCTTCCGAAGAGGATGTTCCCAATACGATGAGAAGTTCTTCTCGAATAAAACGCAGGAACTTGGGCAAACTGATTTTGTAGGTTCTTAGAATAAAGAACAAGACTACAAAAACAAAGACCCCCATGGTACAATAGACCGTCACCATTAATTTACCCAAGGGCAAAAGCGTATGAATTCCGTATTTACTAATCGTATAGGCCATTCCTCCAAAAGCACCTACGGGAGCAAAAAGCATTACCTTATGCAAAGCCCAAAAGATTTTTTTAGAGATGGGTGCTAGAAAATCCACCACCCGTTGACGATTCGGATTGTTAGCCAATACAACACCTAAAGTAATAGCCACTAACAGGACTTGTAGCGTTGCGTTGTCTAAGAGAAACTGTACCCAACTAAACTCGTGTGCCGATTTGGTATATTTTGAAATATCTCCTCCCTTAATTTCAGAGGTAACAACCCCAACGCCAGGACGAATCAAATTTGCCATCAATACCCCAATAAAAAGAGCTAAGGTTGTCACAATTTCAAAATATAATAAGGCCTTCGCTCCTACTTTTCCGACCTTTTTTAAATCACCCATCGAGATGATACCCGTTGTGATGGTCAAGAAAATAATGGGACAAATAAAGAGTTTCACAATACTGATAAAAATGGTACTCAAAAACTCACTGATGGTGGTTTTGATTTCAAACTCAGAGAAATATAAACTGAATTTTATGGGCTTCTCTAACACGGGCTGAAGGGCTATTTCTGGTGCAAAATGCCCCAATAAAACGCCTAGAGTAATGGCTGTTAGTACCCAAAATGTTAGGTTTTTAAAAATCTTCATATCCTTGTTTTGTTCAAAAAAAATTAACTAACCAATACCAAAAGGCTACGGTTATAAATGAAAGAGGAATACTAATACTCACCATTTGTGTCGCTAATTTAGGATTAAGTCCGTAATTAGCCGCTATAATCGTAGAGGTATTCATCGACCCTAGAGCCGCCCCAATAACACATTGTTTTCCTAGAGCAGTATGTTCTCCTAAAATGAGTATATAGAGTATGTAAATTAACGTTGGAGCAAGTACTAATTTATATAGTAGTCCATACAAAAGTGGTTTTATTCGAATATCCTCACGTTTAAAGCTCAACTGTAAACCTATTGAAAGCAGGGCTAACACCGTGAACGGCTGTCCTAATTTTTGAAGAATTTCTCCGACTAAACTAGGAAAATGATAACCACAAAGATTCAGCAATAAAGCGATACAGAAACTAATAAACGGGGGAAAACTGAGGATATTACGAATAATCCCCTGGTAAGAAAGTTGTTTTGCTGAATAAATGGAAGCTGTAATGATTCCGAGTGTACCACACACCACAAAAGACCCTGCCTGACTCATTAAGATTCCGATTTCTAAACCTGCTTTGCCATAGAGTAATTCAAAGATGGGAAAACCCACGAAGGAAATACTACTGATGCCTGCGGTGAGAATTAATGCCCCTGCTGAACTTTTGTCGATTCCGACCAAGGGCGAAACCACCGCAAAAAACACAAACCCTACGCCATACAAAATATAGGGCATTAATACGGGTAATACTTGACGTTGATTTAAACTCAATTCTGTCGTATAATGTAAGGTAATAGCTGGCAAACAGACATAAATAATCAGGGCGTTCAAAACACGTGGGGCATCTTTCGGAAAGCCTTTGATTTGCTGTAGGATTGCACCTAAAACCAAACAAACAGAAAGTAAGAGCAGATTTGTCAAGGTGATTTCTTTTAAGTAGAGGTTGTGTAAAAAGTTCAACGTTTACGAGCAACCGTCGCTCGGATTAAAGCTAGAAGCAACTATATTATTTTGCACAAATTGCTTTAAACATTAAACGCTACACTTTTTACACACCCCCTACCATTTTATAAATTAAGGTACTCAGTAATTCTTTTGATTAGAAACGAACCGTTAAGTTTCCGTAATAATACGAGCCATTGAATCCGAATTGGTTGGCGTTACGAGTATATGGAACTTGACCGTTTGAATATGAAACGTAATTGCTATACACCTTGTCTGGATATACGTCAGTAATGTTGTTACCTCCAAGTGTTAAGCTCAAGAATTTATTGAAGTTATAAACCACCGATACATCGTATAGATTTTTACCTCCAAAAGTTTGGCTTCTATGTAAATTAGTCGTTCCTGTAACAGGTCGGCTTAATTTTTCCCATGCTGTTACTCCTCCAAAGTATGAACTTCTAACATTGAAATTCCATTTGCCAATCTGATAACCTGCCGAAATCAACACTTTCGAATTCGGCTGAGATGTTTCAATCAAAGCTCTACTTACGGTGTCAATCAAAATCACTTTTGCGGTTGTACCTGCTTGTAAAGCTGCTGGCGTATCTTTCACACCTGATATTTCCGTTTTATTTACCGTCAAGGCAATACTTGAAGTAAATTTACCCTTTGCTCCTATTGAATGTTTGTAAGACGCTACTAAATCTAAGCCTCTTGTACGAGTACTTACAGCGTTAGTAAAGAAGGTGATTTCTTGAAAACCTGGGAATAGCGATTTTAATGATGCAATGTTATTAACGTTCAAGTTTTCAGTAATAATGATACGGTCTTGAATGTCAATTTGATAGGCATCTAATGTCAATAATAAATTATTTCCTACTTTTGCCGTAACCCCAACGTTATAATTCCAAGATGTTTCTGGCTTTGGATCTTCAACTCCAATTTGTTTCAAACGAGCATCATCCGAAGGTAGTTGTTTGGTACTTCTAATTACCCCATTTTGTACGGTCGAAGTGGTTGCTGCGTTGGCAATTTGTTGTAAAAGTGGAGCTCTAAAGCCACGGTTAATAGACCCTCTAATCGAGAAATCTTCTGTTATTTTCACACGAGTAGCCAATTTACCCGAAAGATTTCCACCAAAATCACTATAATTTTCGTAACGAATTGCACCAGCTACTAACAAACGATTTGAAATATCACTTTCAATATCTGCATAAACCCCTAAGTTTGAGCGATTTTTATCAGTAATGTCCGTCTTATCAATCCCTACACGTCCCTGCGAACCTGGCGTTTTATTTTTTGTGGTTGCTAATGGCCCTACCAACGATGCAGCCTCATCACCTGCTGATAACGTGAAATTATCCACACGATACTGCGCACCGAATGCAAAGTTTATAGATTTAGTTCCCCATAAACCTAATGCGGTTTTAGAAACGTTTACCTCCGACAAACTTTGTCCAAAACCAATACGGCCAATATAGAAGTCTTTTGGAGAACTTGCTCCCATCGAAGCATTAGTAGAGTTATTTGCCCATTGGTCAAGGTAGTTTTTACCATAACCTGTACTTAAATCCCAATTCCAACCGTTTAACGATTTACGTTTTACACCTACAAAAGAAGAGTAATCAACCGAAGTTCCTGGCAAATCTGGTACAAATCCATCCGGATATAAATCTGGATTTGACGTAGCACTCGTAGCAAGTGCTGTACGTAAAAATGCCTTTGCATATACTTCTTTGTGCGAATAAGCACCGAATGAATAAAGCGTCCAATCTTTCTTTAAGGGTACATCTAAATTATAAAATACTTGTCCCGACTTCATCGCATTACTACCGTAAATCGTTGGACGGAACGAACCATAAGTACCATCACCCCAATAACCTCTTGACTTTAGCAGAGCTTGGTCAGTTGCTGCCACGTTGGTATAAATCCCTGTGTAAGTACCTCCTGCAACAGGTTGCGGATTGTATGGATCAGAACGATCAGTAGCCTTTGCTTCTTGATAATTTCCTGTAATGTTCAACGATGCTTTTTTACCTAAATCAAATCCGTAGTTTACCCCAACACTATAATTTTCACCGTCTCCTTTTGAGGTTACACCATATTGAACTTGAGCGGAACCGTTGTTCACTGATTTTTTCAAGACTAAATTGGCAATCCCTGCAATGGCATCTGACCCGTATTGAGCAGCCGCCCCATCACGTAAAATTTCCATGCGTTCCAAAGCTAAAGAAGGTACAGCGTTTAAGTCGGTAACTACTGTTCCTTTCCCTACTGTTACGTTACTGTTGATTGCTGCAAATTGGTGATGTCTTTTTCCTTCAATCAATACCAACATTTGGTCTGGCGATAAGCCTTTCAAGGAAGCAGGGTCAGCATAATTGGCAACTCCGTTAATCCCGTTTTTAGCAGAGTTGAACGAAGGTGACATAAATTGTAATTGCTGTCCTAATTCCACTTGTCCAGTTGTCTGTAATTCTTTCGCACTCATTACGTCAACAGGTACTGGGCGTTCTACGTTGGTACGTGCCACGGTTGAACGAGAACCAATTACTACCACTTCGGTTAATTGCGAAGTTTCTTCTTTTAAAGCCACCTGAATCGGAGCTGTTCCCGAGATTTTCACCTCTTGTTTTTCGTAGCCCACAAAAGAAAATACCAACACTTCTCCTTCTTTAGCAACCACGTTGAACTTACCATCTGCGTCCGTTACTGTTCCTCGTGATGAACCTTTCACAACAACCGAAACCCCTGTTAAAGCCTCACCCCCAGCACTCGTAACACGGCCAGTAGCTTTTTCTTCAACCACCACAGAAAAACTGGGTTTCGTTTCTGCTACAACCTCCGCTTGTACCTTATTTTTCTTGAGAATAATCTGATTTTCGACTACTTCATAACGTAACTGATTGGGATACAATAATTTCGGCAACACCATCATCAAAGCTTCATTCGTCGAATTGATTGTTACCAAACTTTCCGTAGAAACGCCATTATTACTGTACACAAAACGAACATTAATCTGTTTTTCAATTTCTTGTAATACCGTCTTCAGACGTGTATTCGAATATTTCACCGAAACTTCACGAGTTAACACCTGCTGTCCTTTGGCAGGGCGAGCAACAGCGAAAACAGAAAACAGCACAACTAAGGTACATTGTAACAGGGTGAATCTCATAACGTTTATCAATGAGTACGTTGGAGTTAAATGTCTTTTCATTTTACGTAAATTTAAGATTGTTTTTGGAATGATTATGACTAATCTTACTTTATTAATTCGCTCCTTTTTCCTTCGAAAAAGGCATGGAGATACCACCATGAGAATTTGGGGTTCTCTGTTATTGGTTAAAAAAAACTAAAATAAATCTATTGACAGCCCTCTCCTTTGAGACTGATTTGACTACCATTTAGGAGATATTCCGCTTCAATGGAACGACTCACCACTTCGAGTACTGTGGCTAGGTGTTCGTTGGTGAAGTCACCACTTAAACGACACTTTTGTAATGATGGAGCTAATGCTATATT
>JBMLRK010000509.1:0-6558 GCA_049241065.1 Spirosomataceae bacterium | reverse complement strand
AACGAGAATGCTGCTAGAACTTTAGAGTACGCTTACGACGATTTTAGTATCTATCAATTGGCAAAGGCTTTGAAGAAGCCTGCCTCTGAAATCGCTGTGTTTGAAAAGCGTATGATGAACTACAAAAACCTCTTTGACCCACAAACCAAATTGATGCGTGGAAAAAACAAAGATGGTAATTTTCAATCGCCTTTCAATCCATTAAAATGGGGTGATGCTTTTACCGAAGGGAACAGTTTACATTATAGCTGGAGCGTTTTTCACGACGTACAAGGTTTAGTAAAATTGATGGGAGGCGAAAAATCTTTTGTCGCTACCTTAGATACGGTGTTTAGCACTCCTCCCCTTTTTGATGATAGCTATTATGGCGGTGTGATTCACGAAATTAGAGAGATGCAAATCATGAACATGGGACAATACGCTCATGGAAATCAGCCGATTCAACACATGATTTACCTCTATAATTATGCAGGACAACCGTGGAAAACGCAGTATTGGACTCGTCAGGTAATGCGTAAATTATACAAACCAACACCCGACGGCTATTGTGGCGACGAAGACAATGGACAAACTTCGGCATGGTATATTTTCTCGGCATTGGGCTTCTATCCTGTTTGTCCAGCGACCGACCAATATGTACTAGGAACGCCTTTATTCAAGAAAATAAGCGTACAATTAGAATCAGGTAAAACCTTAGAAATCAATGCTCCTGCGAGTAGCGAAACCAATTTATATGTACAAGAATTGAAATGGAACAACAAAATTCATTCATTCAATTACCTAAATCATAGCGACTTAACTAAAGGCGGAATCTTGAATTTCTCGATGGGAAGCAAACCCAATTATCAACGAGGTTCAACACAAAACGCTTATCCATACTCATATTCAACCGAAAAGAAATAGGATGCAATCACGTAGAAAATTTATTCAAAACACTGGGCTATTATCGGCAGGGATGTTCCTCAAAACACCTTTCGGGGTAACGGCTCAGGCAAGTACTTTTGACAGCAAACGTCCTGCCATTCAAAACCGTAATTTCACGAGCATCGCCGTAGAAGATGCCATTGCAAAATTCAAAGTGCAGGTAAAAGACCCTGAGTTAACATGGCTTTTTGAAAACTGTTTCCCGAATACGCTTGATACTACAGTCGATTTTGAAATGGTACAAGGCAAACCCGATACTTATGTCATCACAGGGGATATCGATGCCATGTGGTTACGAGACAGTACGGCTCAGGTGTGGCCTTATTTAACGGTCATCAAGGACGACAAAAAGTTACAGCAATTAGTGGTAGGCGTAATCAATCGTCAGAAAAAGTGTATTTTACTCGACCCTTATGCCAACGCTTTTTATAAAGATGCGTCTAAAGTAAGCGAATGGAAAAGCACCGATATTACGGACATGAAAGCGGGTATTCACGAACGTAAATGGGAAATTGATTCCCTTTGTTACCCCATCCGTTTGGCTTACAATTACTGGAAATTGACTAACGATACCACGCCTTTTGATGCCGAATGGAAAGAAACCATTAAGTCAACCTTAAAGGTTTTCAAGGAACAACAACGCAAGAAAGACAAAGGCTCTTATACCTTCCAACGAACAACTGCTTGGGCAACGGATGGCGTACCTTTGGGTGGCTATGGTTATCCAATCAACCCCGTGGGATTAATCTGTTCGATGTTCCGTCCGAGTGACGATGCAACGGTGTTTCCTTTCTTGATTCCGTCTAACTTCTTTGCGGTGGTAAGCTTAAAACAAGCATCGACCATGATTAAGCAGTTGTTCAAAGACGAAGCCCTTGCTGCGGAATTATCGGCATTGGCTACCGAAGTAGAAAAGGCGATTCAAGAATATGGTGTAGTAACTCACCCGAAATTTGGGAAAGTATATGCGTATGAAGTAAATGGTTTTGGCAGTTATAACTTAATGGACGATGCCAATGTACCAAGCCTTTTGGCATTGCCTTATTTGAATGCTGTTAAGAAAACGGATCCCATTTATCTAAATACCCGCAAGCTAATTTTATCAACTAGCAATCCGTTCTTCTTCAAAGGAAAAGCAGCCGAAGGCATCGGAGGCCCACACGCAGGAATGGATATGATTTGGCCTTTGAGTATCATTATGAGAGGCTTAACGAGTTCTAATGACCAAGAAATCAAAAACTGTATTGCAGCCTTAAAGAAAACACACGGCGGAACAGGTCTTATGCACGAGTCGTTCCACAAAGACGACCCAACCAATTTTACTCGTAAATGGTTTGCTTGGGCAAACACCATTTTTGGTGAATTTATCTGGGAAGTATTCCAAACCAAACCGCATTTATTGACATAACATTTCAGCCTATCAACCCCTCTTTTATCTGCTTGGATGGAAGAGGGGTTTGTTTTTCAGAAATAAAATCATAGAATTGAAATGCCCAAACTACCATTCACTATCAGGACAATTCTAAAATCTTCTAAAATTATTTTATTTTCATTTTTTCAAAATAAATAAATAATTATTGAAAATATCAATACAAAAATTCATTTTCATTGATATTCTAGCAACAGCATCTCCACTTCATTCCCCTTTGTTCATTCCATTCATTATCTGGACACTCTCCAAAAAACATTCATAAGATGCTATTTTTCATAGAAAAAGCCATATTTTTGTTTGTAAACTTTATCCAATAATAGCAACAGTACAACGATATTAACAGATGCAATCATTTACCATGAATGAATCATTTCCTATGAATGCTTGGTACGCCGCAGCATGGGATTTTGAAGTTAAAAACAGCCTTTTATCTCGCAAGATTTGCAACAAATCCATCTTACTATATCGTAAAAAAGATGGTACTCCTGTTGCCTTAGAAGATGCTTGTTGGCATAGACTATTGCCTTTATCGAAAGGGAAACTACACAACGATACCGTCATTTGTGGTTATCACGGACTCGAATACGATGGCGACGGGCGTTGTACGCACATGCCTTCTCAGGAAACCATCAATCCTTCGGCTTGTGTTCGAGCGTACCCTGTGATTCAGAAATACCGCTATTTATGGGTTTGGATGGGAAACCCTGCCTTAGCAGATTCAAGCCTTATACCTGATTTGCACTGGAACGACGACCCTGATTGGGCAGGTGACGGCAAAATGATTGAGGTAAAATGTAACTATCGTTTGGTGATTGATAACCTGATGGATTTAACGCACGAAACCTTTGTGCATTCGGAAAGTATTGGCGACGAACACGTTCCTGAAGCCCCTTTTGAAGCGTATCACGACGAAAAAACAGCTACTGTAGAACGTTGGATGAGAGGTATTTATCCCCCTCCTTTCTGGAAAAGTCAATTGAACAAAAAGATAAAATACGACGGCAAAGTGGATCGCTGGCAAATCATCAATTTCCAAGCTCCTTGTACTGTCACGATTGATGTAGGCGTTGCCATAGCCGATACAGGGGCCCCTGAGGGCGACCGTTCGCAGGGAGTAAATGGCTTTGTCTTGAATACCATTACGCCATCTACCAATCAAACGTGTTTATATTTTTGGGCATTTAGTCGTAACTACAACACCAAAGACCAGAGCAATACTACCGAATTAAGAGAAGGCGTTTCGAGAATATTCTTCCAAGACGAACAAATTTTGGAAGCTCAACAAATCGCCATCAACGAAAACCCAACTCGTGAGTTTTATAACTTAAACATTGATGCTGGAGCCATGTGGGCAAGAAGAGTAACCGATAAAATGGTATTGAAGGAACAACAAGGAGAAAAAAAATAGGACATGAGATTCAGAAATACATGGATAGATGCCAAAGTTACGGCTATTGAAGATAAAGCAAATAACGTAAGGCAAATCAGTATTAAGCCCCTAGAAGGCGTAAAAGCCTTTACGGTTGGGTCGCATATTGATATTTCAGTCTTAATCAACGGCATTCCCGAAATTAGAAGCTATTCGCTCATTGGCACGGAAGCAAAAGAAGATGCTTACACGATTGCGGTCAAACGCTTAGAAGCCAGTAGAGGTGGTTCTGCCTATATGTGGAGTTTGGAAGTTGGCAATCAACTAAGTATCTCACAACCAAGCAATCACTTCGAGTTGGGCTATCAGGCTTCCGATTATTTACTCATTGCTGGCGGTATTGGTATTACGCCACTTATTGGTATGGCGGAAGAAATAAAAAGGAAAAACACTGCCCCTGTCAAGATGATTTATGTAGGTACATCCCCTGCTGAGATGCCGTACATAGACCGCCTTCAAGACCTTTTAGGAAACGATTTAATCTTGCATTTTAGTGATACAGCAGGAATGTTTGAAGTAACTCGTATCCTTGATTTAGCGAAGGAAAATACGGGAACTTATCTGTGTGGCCCACTTGGATTTATGAACGCCATCCGAAAAGTATGGGAAATGAGTCCCCTCGAAAATGCCCATTTACGCTTTGAAACCTTTGGGGCATCGGGACTTTTTGCTCCTCAAGCCTTTAAGGTAACACTTCCCCGTTTCAATCAAACCATCGAGGTAGCCGAAAATCAAAGTATTTTAAAAGCCTTAGAAGAAGCTGGCATCGAAATTATGTACGATTGTCAAAAAGGAGAATGTGGTTTGTGCCAAGTAGATGTACTTGAGTGTAGCGGGGCAATCGACCACCGAGATTTCTTTTTTAGCGAAGCTCAAAAACAAGCAAACAAAAAAATGTGTGCCTGTATCAGTCGAGTAGCCAATGGAAATATCGTGATTGATACTTCGTATCGAGGCTAATAACGTCCTTTATAAAAAAGAGGTTGTGTAAAAAGTCAAAGGTTTATGAGCGACCATCGCTCGAATTAAAGCTAAAGGCGGATGTTTTATGTTGTTAAATAGTACATTTTAAAATAATATTTCTTAAAATACAATTTGATAGAATATTATTTGACGAAAAACACTTTAAGCTTTAAACTCTACACTTTTTACACACCTTCTTGAATTACGAGAATCAATTCAATAACTTATAATTCTTTGATAATTAATTTACGAAAATCAATTGGATAACCTTCGTATTGAAGTAAAATTCGCCCTTCCGAAACAGAAGCCTTAGTCCCTTCGTTGACAAGTTTTCCATTCAATTCTTGTTTTACATATCCATTTTGGCACGTAACGACCACCGTGTTCCATTCTCCAAAAGGCTTTTCTGCATCTTCAAAACGAGGGGAAACAACACTTTTTCCAGCTTCATTCTTTTTGCCTTTAATCTCCATCGTAACACCTTGAAGCATCACGAAATCTCCCGTAGCACCTTCTTTTACCTGAAATTGAATACCTTGTGGCCATAAGGTATCGGGCGTAGCATTGGGAACTAAGTACATAATTCCACTATTTTTTTTAGTGCTTTTACGAGAAAATGTAGAATCCACATTCCACTTGTACTGAACGGTTAATTTGAAATTTTGAAAGGATTTTTCTGACATTAAATAGCCCAACTTTTCACCATACATCCGAATCATCTTCTTATCGGCATGAAAGACTTTGGCTGCATCTTTCTGTTTGCCAGAAATGGGTTCGTAGGCGTACCAACCTGCCAAATTCTTTTGATTAAAAAGTTTTATGGTCTTTTGCGAATGAGCCTTACTAAAACATAAAAGAGCTAATAATAAGGTAATTACAAGATGATTCTTCATTGAATAATAGTTAAAAATAAGGGTATTTAAGGAATTTTAGTATTGAATTGGCGTTCTGATGTTAAACCGAATTTGGTGATAACGTGCCACAAAGCTAACGTTTCTCTGCAAATTATGAAAACTTCGTATAGATTATACGTATCAGAAATGCCGAAGGACTATTCTTCCCATAAACTAACGCCTCCCAATAAACCCGACGATTCTAAGGCTCTTCCTTCTAAGCGATAAGGAGCGGTGGTATAGCTAATTTGCTGTTTTTCTGGCAATCGACGGTCGCCTATTAAACGATTTACCCATGTGTTACTCACCGAAACTTCGAGCTTATTTTCTCCTGTTCTGAGTGCTTGGGTAATTTCAACCCGATAAGGAGCTGTCCAAGCAACGCCACAATCCACTCCATTGAGGCGAACGCTGGCAATATTAGCGACCTTTCCTAAATCTAACCAGTAGCGTTTACTCGTTGAAATAGTTTGTTGCACAAAGTTTTTACTGTAAATCGCTGTACCTGAGTAATATCGAATTAAGGAATCGGGATGAGTCGCCCAATCGCTTAGTTGCTCAAACGTCTGAACTTGTTGTGACCCTCCTTTTTGACTATCAAAACGAACCTTCCAAGCACCTGCAAGACTGTCCTGTTTTAGGGGTTTAGGTTGCTGTGAAAGTGGAAGTGCTTGTTTTTGATCAAAGAGTAAGATAAAAGCCGATTCATTTGCGGCTAAAGATAATGTCACCAAAGTACGGTCATATTCTTGTTTAGCTTTTAGCTCACTCAATTCATCCGTTACAGGATTATACAGCATCGCTTGTGCAGCAATACAACGGAATGAGTAGGATAAGGTACGACTCATAGCTTGCTGATTGGCAATAAAATAGCTATCATTTTTGAATGAACGACGGTGCGTCCAAGCAATGTCTTT
>JBMLRK010000508.1:0-14028 GCA_049241065.1 Spirosomataceae bacterium | reverse complement strand
CAAAGGCTTACGAAGGTCTTTCGGTATTTGCTGGTGTTGGTGAGCGTACACGTGAAGGTAACGACTTACTTCGTGAGATGATTGAATCGGGTATCGTGAAATACGGTGAAGCATTCAAACACTCAATGGAAGAAGGTGGTTGGGACTTGAGTAAAGTGGATGAAGAAGCATTGAAAGAATCTCAAGCAACCTTCATCTTCGGTCAAATGAACGAACCTCCTGGAGCTCGTGCAAGAGTTGCCCTTTCTGGTTTAACAATTGCTGAATATTTCCGTGATGGTGATGGCGAAGGAAACGGACGTGATATCCTATTCTTTATTGACAACATCTTCCGTTTTACACAAGCAGGTTCTGAGGTATCAGCCCTTTTAGGTCGTATGCCTTCAGCGGTAGGTTACCAACCAACGCTTGCTACGGAAATGGGTGCGATGCAAGAACGTATTGCTTCAACAAAACGTGGTTCAATCACATCGGTACAAGCTGTTTATGTACCTGCCGATGACTTAACTGACCCTGCTCCTGCAACAACCTTTGCTCACTTAGATGCTACAACGGTATTATCTCGTAAGATTGCCGAGTTAGGTATCTATCCTGCGGTGGATCCATTGGATTCATCTTCACGTATTCTTTCTGCTGAAGTATTAGGTGACAAACACTACGATACTGCTCAACGTGTGAAAGAAATCTTACAACGTTATAAAGAATTACAAGATATTATCGCTATCCTTGGTATGGATGAATTATCTGAAGAAGATAAATTAGCTGTATCTCGTGCTAGACGTGTTCAACGTTTCTTATCTCAACCATTCTTCGTAGCTGAACAGTTTACAGGTTTGAAAGGGGTATTAGTTGACATCAACGATACAATCAAAGGCTTTAACGCAATCATTGATGGTGAATATGATCACCTTCCTGAAGCTGCATTCAACTTGGTAGGTACTATCGAAGATGCACAAGCTAAAGGTGAAAAATTAATGGCGGAAGCAGCGAAATAAACAGCCCCCCAGCCCCCAAAGGGGGAGTTGGGACGCAAAACTAAAATAAATCCCTTTCCTCCTAGGAAATTCCAACTAGAAATTCCCCTTCTGGGGGTTAGGGGGCTAAAATTATGACATTAGATATCATTACTCCCGACCAAAAAGTGTTCTCTGGCGAAGTAGAAGTAGTTACTTTACCAGGTACAAATGGCTCTTTCCAAATTTTGAAAGACCACGCCCCAGTAGTTTCTACCTTGGGCAAAGGCACTTTGTTAGCTGATAAGCAAGCATTTGTGATTGACGGTGGTGTAGTTGAAGTTGCCAATAATAAAGTATTAGTTTTAGCTGAAGCTTTGTTATAAGCAGCAATTACCAACAATATAAAAGCGGCATAGATTGAAAAATCTATGTCGCTTTTGTTTTATATCAACTTCCCTTCAATAGCTCTACGTACTCGTACAAAATTAATTGATGTTTATTTTTCTTGTCAAAGACTAATAGCAAGATTATTAAATCCAAAATTTAAAATTCATAATTTTGCTTTACTACTTATAACTATTTTATTATCAATAAATTAAATACACTGTTATGCCATTGCAGATTTGGGATAGTTCTTCAAAACAAATATCTTTATATAGAAAACGGATTATCTCACTACTTATACCACTTAAAATATGGCATACCCTTCTATCTTTGACTCCTCTACAACAGAGTCCATATTGACTCGAATTAGTAAGCTAACCGCCACCACCCCAGCCAAATGGGGAAAGATGAACGTCGGTCAAATGATGGCTCACTGTACTGTTCCTTATGAACAAATTTTTGGAGAAAACACCGACAGACCTCCTTTACTAATGCGTCTAATGGTTCAGTTATTTTTCAAAAAAGGGATAGTTAACGACGTTCCTTATAAACAGAATCTACCAACAGCTCCAAGTTTTGTAAAAGCTGAAACATACGATTTTGAACGAGAAAAAAGTAGATTAATCAACTACATCAAGAATGTAGAAAAAATGGGAGAAGAAGCATTTGAAGGGATGAAATCAAATTCACTAGGAACACTTAAAGCAATCGAATGGAATAATCTTTTATATAAACACTTGGATCATCACCTGAAGCAGTTTGGGGTGTAGCCAACCAAAGGAATGGGTTGCTCTCTCAGAAAAAGAGCAACCCATTTAGCATACTAATTTATCAATTTGAGCCTTTAATCCTTTCAACATTCGATAAATATCAAACATCTCATCATCTACACAAGAAAAGTCTTTACTAATAGCATATTCATTGCCGACTAAAGCCATAAAGTACCAAGCTCTACCAATAATATAACAACCTAAAATAGGTTTACCATTATTATTAGAATGCTGAGCTGCTAACATCGCAATTAACGCCTGTCCTCTCGGATCTCCATTAGGGTCGGTTTGACGTTTGTACTCGCACAGGCAAAAGTAGGGAATTTTGGGATTTCGAAATCCTGTGGCAATCATTCCATCTACTCTTCCAACTAACTTATAATTTCCAATTTCGGCAGATAATTCTCTTTCCAGAAAATAAGAATATCGTTCATTGGAGATTTCGGAAAATACAATAAGTGGACTAATCAATTTATTTTCAAGCTCCACTTCATTCCAATCGTCTCCACCCAACGCAACATAGTGTTCACTCAGACTAGAGAGATAACGTGTTTCGTAGTCATCTGCCTGATATTCAAACGCTAATAGTTCTTCTAAGACAGGTAGTTTTCTAATTTGCTTTAACCCGAAGGTTTCCTCAATGCTATCTAAAGTCCAATCTCTAAAATTACTTATCTGCATGATTCCTAAATGATTTGAAACAAATTTACATAAAAAAGCCTCTCAGAAATACATCTAAGAGGCTTTTTTATGATTGTTTTACAATCCTTATGCTAAGTATTGGTTTGCGTTAGCTGCGTTCAAATCTTCGAATGCTGCTTTCAAACGTGCAACGAATGTATCTTCGCCTTTACGTAACCAAACACGTGGGTCATAGTATTTCTTGTTTGGAGAATCTTCACCCGTTGGGTTACCAATTTGTCCTTGTAAGTATCCTTCTTTCTCTTTGTAGAAGTTCAAGATACCTTCCCAGAATGCCCATTGTAAATCTGTATCAATGTTCATTTTGATTGCACCATAAGAAAGAGCTTCACGGATTTCTTCACGAGAAGAACCAGAACCACCGTGGAATACGAAGTTGATTGGTTTCTCAGCAGTCAATGAATATTTCTCTTTGATAAACTCTTGAGAGTTATGTAAGATAACTGGAGATAATTTCACGTTACCTGGTTTGTACACACCGTGAACGTTACCGAATGCTGCTGCAATCGTGAAACGGTGAGATACTTTGCTCAATTCTTCGTAAGCATAAGCTACTTCTGAAGGCTGAGTATATAATTTAGATGAATCAACGTCTGAGTTATCAACACCGTCTTCTTCTCCACCTGTTACACCTAATTCAATCTCTAAAGTCATGCCCATTTTAGCCATTCTTTCAAGATATTTAGCACAGATTTCGATGTTTTCTTCTAATGGTTCTTCCGAAAGGTCAATCATGTGAGAAGAGAACAATGGCTTTCCGTGTTCTGCATAGAATTTCTCACCTGCATCCAATAAACCGTCTAACCAAGGTAATAATTTCTTAGCACAGTGGTCTGTGTGTAAAATTACTTGAACACCATATACTTCTGCCAATTGGTGAACGTGGTGAGCTCCTGAAATTGCACCAGCAATAGAAGCTTCTTGTTTTCCGTTTGGTAAAGATTTACCAGCATAGAATTGAGCTCCACCGTTTGAGAACTGGATGATTACTGGAGAATTAACCGCTTTAGCAGCTTCTAATACACCATTAACCGTATCAGTACCTGTAACGTTTACCGCAGGTAATGCAAATTGGTGTTGTTTTGCAATTTCAAACAGTTCTTGAACTGCATCACCATGTAAAACTCCTTTCTGAGTAGCTAAACTTGACATAATTATAATTTTTCTTGTTAAAACGTAAAGTACGCAATAATGTGGATAATTGTAGCCCAAAAATAACAATTTCTCCTTGCTTTTTCTTTTTTTTACGAAAGATTATTTGGTGACAGCCCTCACAAGAGTCAAATACCACGAGAACACTATTTCTGCTTTTGTGAATTGCTCTAGTATATTCGGACTATTACCGTAATTTTGTTATTTATACGAATTAATTACTTCGTAAAAGTGTTCATTACTAGTTATTGAACCAACCATTTTCTGACGTAATATCGTTCATTTTTATTACATATTTCTATGTTACCAACAGATTTTTTAACTTCTCTGTGCCAAAAGCACTCCACTCCCCAAAGCTTCCCTTCTACTTCGGCGGTGAAGCTCTTATTTTCGGACATTATGTTTACGTTGTTCCCAGAACAAACGCACAAACATTGTGGATGCTTGGAAGAGTTACAAGAGACATTCGATTTGTTGGAACAACGATTAACAGCTTTGTTAACCTCTATGCAAGAACACTTGGAGGAAGATGCAAACGTCATTGCAGCGAATTATATTCAAGGATTGCCTGAAATTTATCGGGTCTTATTAACCGATGTACAAGCAATTCTTTGGGGTGACCCTGCTGCTCAAAGTGAATATGAAGTCATTCGAGCATACCCCGGTTTTTATGCCATTACATTTTATCGTTTGGCTCATGCCTTAATGCAGTTCAATGTTCCTCTTTTACCTCGTATTTTGACGGAGTATGCTCACTCCAAAACAGGTATTGACATTCACCCTGGGGCTGAAATTGATGAATATTTCTTTATCGATCACGGTACAGGAATCGTAATTGGAGAGACAACCCACATTGGCAAGCACGTTAAAATTTATCAGGGAGTTACCCTAGGAGCATTATCGGTTAGCAAAGAAATGGCTTCGATGAAACGTCACCCTACGATTGAAGATTCGGTTGTAATCTACTCTGGAGCAACCATTTTAGGAGGAGAAACCATCGTAGGTGCAAACTCCATCATCGGCGGTAATGTGTGGCTTACCAAAAGCGTACCTCCCAAAACGAAGATTTACCATCAAGAACAAGTAAAAATATTTTAAAAAGCGAACGGCTTCTGGCACTACGCTTTTGCCTTTGCAACATTTATAAAAAGAAAAATGGCTACATTATTAGATTTAGTAGGAAATACGCCCCTTGTCGAATTAAACAAAATCAATCCAAATCCGAAGGTAAAAATCTACGGAAAATTAGAAGGCAATAACCCTGGTGGTTCGGTAAAAGACCGTGCGGCTTATGGTATGATTAAAGGTGCTTTGGAAAGAGGCGAAATTACTCCAGGAATTAAACTGATTGAGGCAACTTCTGGAAATACAGGAATTGCGTTGGCGATGATTGCCCGTTTATTTGATATTGACATCGAATTAGTCATGCCCGAAAACTCTACTCGTGAGCGTGTCTTGACGATGGAAGCATTTGGGGCAAAAGTAACCTTGACTCCTTCGGAAGTGGGTATTGAAGGTTCTCGTGATTATGCAGAAGCAAGAGTAGCAGAAGGTGGTTATTTGATGTTAAATCAATTTGCGAATCCTGATAACTACATGGCTCATTACCATTCAACTGGCCCAGAAATCTGGCGTGATACCAACCAAGAAGTTACGCACTTTGTGAGTTCGATGGGGACAACGGGGACAATTATGGGAACATCTAAATACCTAAAAGAAGTAAATCCTGCGATTCAGATTGTGGGTTGTCAGCCAAGTGAAGGGGCAAAAATCCCGGGGATTCGTCGTTGGCCTACGGAATATTTACCCAAAATTTACGACCCATCACGAGTAGATAGAATCATGGACATTTCGGAAGAGGAAGCTCGTTCGATGGCAAATACCCTTGCCCGTGTAGAAGGGGTTTTTGGCGGTATGAGTAGTGGCGGTGCTGCTTCTGCTGCAGTGCGTTTAGCTCAAGAATTAGAAAGTGGCGTTATTGTCTGCATCATCTGCGACCGTGGCGACCGTTATTTGTCTAGTGATTTGTTTGGAGGGAATTAAGAAATAGGGAGTAATTTGTGAAAAGTAAAATCACGAATAGGAACATATTGAGGATTCAACAAAAAAGCCCCGCATTTTGCGAGGCTTTTTTGCTTTTTAGAAGCGTATGATAGTAAAACGCCAATCAATATACTTTTGTTGCACGTTTGAAAAATTATTAAATTATTTTTCAATTTGTTTTTATTTTTTTTCAAACCCTTATTTATAGGTCTCTGAGACCTGTAAATAGGGGTTTAAACGTTCTTGAAACGGATTGAAAATTGTTTATCCTTGCAACGGGTTAAACCCATTGAGCCTCTGAAACGAGTTAAAACTCGTTTATCCTGTCCTTACAACTGTTTGATTTTGATATTTCTAAACCATACTTTGTTACCGTGGTCTTGAAAAACAATATGTCCTTTAGTGAATGTACCCCAGTTTTCCATTCCTTTGAATTTGCTGTTTGCTACTAAGGCTTTATATTCATCGCTATGAATGTTGTATTCAATCACCATGCGACCGTTCAGATACAATTTAACGAGTCCATTTTTCTGAGAAATCATGGCATGATTCCACTCGCCAACTGGTTTTACGTTTTCGGGTGCATACTTAATTAAGTCGTACAAATTACCTGCACGGTGTTTATCAATTTTACCATCTGCATGACCGTCGTTATCCAATACTTGAAATTCTGGCCCTGTGTTCCATGAATAAGGGTGTTTTTGAGCATCATCCTCTTGGGCATTGAAAATAATTCCTGAGTTACCTCCTTCTGAAATTTTCCAATCACACACAAATACAAAGTTTTCATACACGGCATCCGTCGTGATTTCTCCTCCGCCTTTAGCATTCCAACCATCCATGACGCTATTATCCAACATAATGGCATCGTCCGATACTTTCCATGCAGTGCCTAAATCTTTCTTGTTAAAATTTCTCCAACCGTTCAAGGTTTTACCATCGAAAAGCAATTTCCAGCCTTGTTTTTGCTCTTTGGGAGTTAAAGAGTTTAGTTTCTGAGCTTGAATCGAAAAAGAAGTGACAAAACAAGCCACGATTACACAAAGTTTTTTCATTTTAAAAATGATTAATAGCTATTAAGTAAGAATTCAAAATTATGAATTTTAAATTTTGAACGATTACTTGTTAACTGAATGAATGTTAATTGAGTGATTGGGACGGAGATGTGTAAAAGTGTAAAGTTTAACGTTTAAAGCATTTTACACAAAATAAGATTTCTGTCTTTAGCTTTCGGCCGCTCATAAACTTTTCATTTCCCACACACCTTTCGTCAACAAAAGTATAAATTTCAAACTAGAAGGCTATTCTGACTTATCGTTGCTCGGAATTTACGATTATTCTTGTCTTTCTACGAAGATTCGGCAAAAATTTCGGAAATTGCGATTCTTTTGCTTTTTCAGAGAATGAAGAAGCGAATTTACGTGTTGAACATATCTAAAATACCATTCCAAATGAAGTTACATCGCTCTTTGACTGACGCTGTGGTTACGACCCTCCAAGAAGTTTTCGTAAATAAACGTCAGGCAGACCGTGCTATTGAATACATATTAAAATCAAATAAGAAATGGGGTGCAAGAGATCGTGGATTTATTGCTGAAAACACCTACGAAATTGTTCGCTGGTGGAGATTACTCACATTTGTGATTGATGCTCCTGCCGCTATTGAAGACTTAGAACGTACTCATTTTTATCATTGTTTAGGGGCTTGGCTCTTATTAAAGGAACGCCATGCTGGTTATGAAGCCTCGTTAAGAACCTTACCTGAGTGGACAGAATTTGAAAGTTTAGACGTAACTGCGATGAACGAGCGTTATGAAGAAGCTCGTCAAACCAGAAAAATCATTGAGTCAATTCCCGATTGGATGGACGAATTGTGTGAGAAGGAATTGGGTACTGCTTGGGATAAGGAATTAATGGCGATGAACGAGCCTGCTCCCGTAGTATTACGTGCCAATACGCTTAAAACGAATCGTTCGTATTTACAAGATTTATTAGAGGAAGAAGAAATTGAGAGTTCTATCAATAACGAAGCCCCTGATGCGGTTATCTTGAGAGGTCGCCCGAATGTATTCAGAACGGAATTTTTTAAAGAAGGCTTTTTTGAAGTACAGGATACTGGCTCGCAATTAATTGCTCCTTTCTTGGACGTACAACCTGGTATGCGTGTAATTGATGCCTGTGCTGGTGCAGGAGGAAAAACCTTACATCTTGCGGCTCTGCTGCAAAACAAAGGACGTATCATTTCAATGGATGTAGAAGAGCGTAAATTACTAGAATTACAAAAACGTGCCAAACGTGCTGGAGCAACCAATATCGAAACTAAATTGATTGAAGGTAAAACTATCAAGCGTTTACAAGATTCGGCAGATCGTTTGTTATTGGATGTACCATGTTCGGGTTTGGGTGTGTTACGTCGTAACCCTGATGCTAAATGGAAAATTACTCCTGAGTTTATTGACAACCTCCGCCTTGTTCAATGGGATATATTAAGTAGGTATTCTGCCATGTTGAAAAAGGGTGGAAAAATGGTTTTTGCCACTTGTAGTATTTTACCTTCTGAAAGTGAAAATCACGTACAACGTTTATTAGCAGAACAACCTGATAAATGGGAATTGTTAAAAGAACATCGTACCTCCCCTGCTGAGGATGGCTATGATGGTTTTTACATGGCTTGTTTATTGAAGAAATAAGAATTGGAGACTTCGCAAATTGCGAAGTCTTTTTTTGTGGCTCTTTATGAAATTACTTGGTTTTATTATATGGAGTTCGACACAACTCAGTAGAATTTTAATCCGTAAAAACCTTATAGGTTTTGAAAACCTATAAGGTTTCGTTCCAAGAAGTTCTGTCGCAGTCTATATCTATCTATTTATTTACATATTTTCTACTTTTCAACGGCAAAAAATACAGGTTTATCTACACAATTTCTTAGCTCCTATCTATACGCTCACAAAACACTTAAATTATTTAATTCTATTTTTAGTCGTTTATCACATCATTCACTTTCACTATTTCAAGAAAAAAAAGGACATTAAAAAATCCTTAATATAGATGTAGGTACACATAATATTAGCCCCCATGATTATAACGCTATGTTAATCTAAGACTAACACACGGCTTAATCTAGGATTGTAAGTTTGTTCTTCAAATAAATCAAACTTCAATCAAATATGAAACTAAACTTTTTACCAACTAATGTATGCCTTTGGCTCATTACTTTTCTGATGCTCGGAAATGTGGTAATGGCACAGGACAATGTAATTACGGGACAGGTTTCCGAACAAAACGGAACAGGTCTTGCGGGGGTTAACATTTTAATTAAAGGAACAAGTAAGGGTACTGTAACAGGTGCAAATGGTAGCTACAAATTGACTGCTCCTAAAGATAAAGCAGTATTAGTTTTCCGTTACGTAGGTTTCACAACGCAGGAAGTACCTGTAAATAACCGCTCTGTTGTCAACGTAACATTGACAGAAGATACTCGTCAATTAGAAGAAGTATTAGTAACAACGGCTTTGGGTATCAAAAAAGACGTTCGTACTACGGGGGTTTCTATCCAAAGTATGGAAGGGGCTGCCATCACAAAAGCACGTGAACCAAACCCAATCAATGGTTTAGTAGGTAAGATTGCAGGTTTAACAGTGGGTGCTTCTTCTGAATTATTAGGAAGTCCAGCTTTAATCCTTCGTGGTAATACCGATTTATTATTCGTTATCGACGGCGCTCCTATCAACTCAGATACTTGGAACATCAGTCCAGACGATATTGAAACTTATACGGTATTAAAAGGTGCATCGGCATCGGCTTTATACGGTTCTCGTGGTAAAAACGGAGCTATCTTAATTACGACAAAAAGAGGAACAAAAGACAAAAGAGGTTTCTCAGTAGAAGTAAATACGAGCCAAATGATGGAAAGTAGCTTCTTGACAATTCCAGAAGTACAAGATTTATATGGCCCTGGTGACCACGGTGTTTACGCTTTCGGTAACGGACGTGGTACTGGATTAAATGATGCAGATTATGATGTTTGGGGGCCAAAATTCAGTGGACAGCTAATCCCGCAGTATGATAGCCCAGTAGTTGATGGTGCTTCATTTACGACTACTTTCCCAACTGGTAAATCTTTTACTAGTAATCGTCAGCCGACTCCTTTCACTGCTAGAGGTGCAAACAATTTAAGAAGATTTATTCAGACAGGTATTTTATCAACTAACAACGTCGCTATTTCTTCGGTAGGTGAAAAATACGATTTGCGTTTTTCAGTATCGCACAACTATCAAAAAGGACTAGTTCCTAATACTGAATTAAACAGCACGACTTTGAAAATGACTACTGGGTACAACTTCTCAGACAGACTACGTTTTGAAGGAGATGTTCAAGTGAACAGACAATACACGCCAAACTATCCAGATGTTAACTATGGCCCTAACTCAATGATTTATAACATTATCCTTTGGGGTGGTGCTGACTGGGATATTGACCAAATGAAAAACTACTGGCAACCAGGTAAAGAAGGTGTTCAACAAATCTATGCAGAATATACTCGTTACAATAACCCATGGTTTATGGCTAAAGAATGGTTGAGAGGTCACTACAAGACAGACATCATTGGTCAAACATCATTACGTTACAAAATTGCAACTGGTATTGATGCAACTATCCGTACTCAGTTTTCGACATGGGGAATGTTAAGAAATGAGAAGTTACCTTATTCAATGACAACGTATGGTAGAGAAGAAGGACGTGGCGACTACCGTGAAGACCGTAGAAACTTATTCGAAAACAATACCGACTTATTGATTAAAGTAAACAAAAATATCACTCCAGACTTAGTGGTTAATGGTGTTGCAGGTGGTAACATTCGTGTATTTAACTACAATTCGAACTATACAAGTACCGATTACTTAAACGTTCCTGGTGTTTATAACTTCGCTAACTCTGCCAATCCTGTAAAAGTTTCTAACTTCTTATCGGACATGCAGGTATATTCAGCTTATTACTCTGCTGACTTTACGTACAAGAATTTCTTGACGCTTTCGACAACGGGTCGTATGGATAAACTTTCTACTTTACCAAAAGGAAACAATACCTACTTCTATCCATCAGTTGCTGTAAGTACCGTAATTTCTGACTATGTAACTTTACCAGACGCAATCAGTTTCTTGAAAGTTCGTGGGTCGTATGCCAACGTAAAAGATGGTCTTACACAAGAAAAAATTGGTTCGACTCCAGGCTCGTCATTCCCTGTTGGTTATGGAGTGAATTATAACTCATCTTACGGAGGACCTTCTTACGAAAACTCAGCAGTTTATGGAACATCATTAGTCTATAATAATCAAACAGCTGCTTATTATACGAACGCAATAAACAACCCAAATATCAAACCAAATAGTACTTCTCAGACAGAAATAGGGCTAGATGCTCGTTTCTTAAGAAATCGTTTGACATTTGATGCGGCTTACTTTATCAGTGAAGATGGTCCAAGAATCTTTAGCTTGCCATTATCAACTACTTCTGGATACTCATCTGCTTTAGTAAACGGTATCAAAACCCAGAAAAAAGGTATTGAACTTTCATTGACAGGACAAGTAATCAAAGATTTACGTGGTTTCAACTGGTCTGTTTTGGCTAACTGGTCAACATACAAAGAAATCTTGACAGACATCTATCCTGGTATTACACAATTGCCTTCTTCTTATTTTGTAGGAAGCAGTAGCGATGCTCGTTTCGTCCAAATTGGTGATAGAATTGACGCTTATTATACTAGAACTTATGCACGCACAGCGGATGGAAAAATTATTAACGATGCAGGTGGTCGTCCGATTATCAACCCTACCCCTCAATTTGTAGGAAATACGAACCCTGACTGGGTATGGGGTATCAACAACAAATTTTCGTACAAAGACTGGAACTTCAGCTTCCAATTTGACGGTCGTGTAGGCGGCGTAATTTCTGATTATGTTGAGCAAAAATCATGGGCAGGTGGTCGTATCATCAACACAGTACAAGGAGATATGGGTGTTGCACGTGAACAGGATGTATTGGGTGTAAAATCATGGATTGGCGAAGGTGTTAGTATTGCAAGTGGTGGTGCATTGAAATACGATGCACTTGGAAACATTACCAACTTTAGCGAATTAACTTTTGCAACCAACACCACTAAAACATTCTTACAAGATTATGTAGCACGTACTTATGGATTTGATGGTGGAAACATGATGAGCCGTACCTTCGCTAAGTTACGTGAAATCACGATTGGTTATTCTTTACCACATTCATTAACGAAAAAATTAGGTATTCAATCGGCAAACGTTTCTTTAGTAGGACGTAACTTATTGTATTTCGCAGAACGTACTGACATCGACTTAGACCAATACACATCAGGCGGTCGTTCGGGCTTACAAACGCCAACAACTCGTCGTTTCGGTATCAACTTAAATTTAGTATTCTAGTATCAAGAAGTAGTGATTATAAATTTTGGATATTGAATTTTGGATTTAATGAACTCATTAGTAAGAAATTAAATCCAAAATTTAAAATTCAAAATTTTGCATCACTTCTCAGTATGGTACTTAAACGTATTTATCCGTTTTAACTCGTCACAACAACAATGAATATAAAACATATTTTTTCAGCACTTTTGGTAGCAACCATGTTTCTAAGCAGTTGCGAAAAACCATTTGATTCTTTAGAACAAGATCCAAACAGAGCCGTATCTGCTCCTCCTTCGTTGGTACTAAACGGAGTTTTAAATAATATCTACGGTAGCGTTACAGGTAGCCCTTGGGGAGCAGAACAACGTTGGAATCAGTTTTATTGCTCGAATTACAATTACTATTCGACTAACGAATATAGCTGGACAACGACAGGACTAACTTATGCTACCTTGAAGAACGTTATCAAGATGGAAGAAGAAGCTATCAAAGCAGGTGCTGCAACGGTTAACCCTTATTCTGCTCTTGGTAAATTTATGAGAGCTTATTACTTCGAAAACATGACGAAGAAAGTAGGTGATTTACCGCTTACTGAAGCCTTGTTAGGTTTGGGTAATTCTGCTCCTAAATACAATACGCAGAAAGAAATTTATGTACAGGTGTTGAAATGGTTAGATGAATCAAATAGTGAATTAACAACCTTAATCGCAGCAGGAAATAAAACCTTGGCAGGTGATATTTACTTAGGAAATGACCTTCGTAAATGGCAGAAAGTAGTAAACTCATACAAATTACGTGTATTAGTTAGTTTAAGTGCTAAGGAAGCAGATACTGATTTGAAAGTGAAGGAACGTTTTGCGGAAGTGTTAGCTAACCCTACAAAATTCCCAATTCAAGAGAATGCGGATGATAATTTACAATATATCCACAATGCTGTAAATAAATACTCTCGTAATCCTGATAATTTAGGGAACAATGCAACTCGTGAGAATATGGCAAAAACATACATTGACTTATTAGTTGCAAGAAAAGACCCTCGTGTATTTGTCGTAGCAGAGCCAGCAGAAGCAAAGTTAAAAGCAGGTTTTAAGGCAACTGATTACGAAGCGTATGTAGGGGCTAGTTCTGGCGAAGACTTAGCCGATATGTCCACAAAAGCATTACAAGGAGAATATTCATTCTTGAATCGTAAACGCTATTACTCAAACTATGTAGGAGAAGCTGTAGCGATTTTAGGTTATTCAGAAACTTGCTTCAACATCGCAGAAGGTATTGCAAGAGGTTGGGCTAATGGTGACGCTAACGCATATTACACAAAAGGTATCAGTACAAACATGGCGTTCTATGGTATCACAGACGCTACGGCCTTAGCAACTTACTTATCAGGAAGCTTGGTGAAATTTGCAGGAAACAATGCAACAGGTATAAACCAAGTAATTACTCAACGCTACATTGCCTTTGCTCAAAACTCAGGGATGGAAGCATGGTTCAATCAGCGTAGAACAGGTGTTCCAACCTTCTTAACAGGTGTTGGTACAGGTAATCAAGGTGTAATGCCAAAAAGATGGCAGTACCCTTCGTCTGAAT
>JBMLRK010000507.1:0-2840 GCA_049241065.1 Spirosomataceae bacterium | reverse complement strand
AGTACGATGACTAGTGAGGGTACTAGCCTCGGGAGAGAGAAAGATTACCAGCTAGATTAACGAATTCGTTTTCTGTATCCAACAAAAAAATAAATGTATGCTCCAAAAGGAGCGAATATAGCAATGAGTAACCACAGTAATTGTTGATTTTGCTCGAATTTGTTTGTCACAATGCTTATAACAGCAATGAGTGTTGGAAGGAAAAGCAAGGCAAGAATTAATAATTCTCCGCCTAAAAAACCATAAGGCAGTTCAAGAATGCTTAAAATTTTCATAATTAGATTTGTAAAATATTAAGAGTAAAATTTAGTACACAAACTTATACATTTTTTGATTATTACCCCAACAACTCATCACGATTCCACCACACCCTACACAAGAGAAAAAGAATATTTTACTTATTTTTGACTATCCATTCATTTTACGCTCTACGAAATTGATAAAACCGCTTTCTCATCTTGTTAAATGGCTACTCATTTGCTCTATTGTTGGCATAGCTGTTGGCTCGGCATCTGCTTTTTTCTTGGTATCGCTCGACTGGATTACTCATGTTAGAACAAGCCATACGTACTTATATTGGGGCTTGCCTTTCATGGGATTTGTGGTAGGAGCAATTTATCATTATTTCGGGCAAGAAGTTGTTAAAGGAAATAACCAACTCATTGAAGAGTTGCAAGAACCCAATAAGATGATTCCTTTCAAAATGATGCCTTTGATTTTACTTACGACCCTGCTCACGCATCTCGTTGGCGGTTCGGCAGGACGAGAAGGAACAGCCGTTCAGATGGGGGGAGCAATAGCCGACCAATTAAAACGTCCGCTACGGCTAACTGATATGGAACGAAAAATCTTGCTATTAGCAGGTATCAGTGCAGGTTTTTCTTCTGTTTTTGGCACGCCCTTGGCAGGAACAATCTTTGCGATGGAAGTCGCCATTATTGGCAAAATGCGTTACGAAGCCATTTTCCCCTGCCTTATTTCAGCCTTAGTTTCAGACCTTGTTTGTCAGCAAGTTTGGCACGTAGGGCATACACATTATGCCATTGCACTCGTGCCATCTCTTAGCGTTGTTTCCTTAGCTTGGGCATTGTTGGCAGGTGCGTTATTCGGACTCATGGGAACGACGTTCGCCAAAATCACCCACTTCTGGAATGCTTTATTCAAAAAACACATTCCTTATCCACCTCTTCGTCCTGTGATTGGCGGAGTCTTGTTACTCCTAGCTTTTTTACTTGTTCACCAAGAAGCCTACATGGGTTTAGGCGTTCCGACGATAGTAGCCTCTTTTTCAGAGAAACTCCCGTGGTATGATTTTCTGGGTAAAACCTTTTTTACTTCGCTTACCTTAGGTTCAGGATTTAAAGGCGGCGAAGTCACGCCTCTTTTTTACATTGGGGCTACGATGGGCAATATGCTATCCACTTTTATTGATTTACCCTTAGCACTCTTGGCAGGCATGGGGTTTGTAGCCGTTTTTTCGGGAGCATCCAATACCCCTTTGGCTTGTACCCTCATGGGCATTGAATTGTTTGGTTCTTCGGCGGCTGTTTACCTAGCCATCGCCTGCATTACTGCCTATTTATGTTCGGGACACGTAGGCATTTATGCTTCGCAACAGATTGGGGTAAAGAAGGACGAGGATTTTGGGTAGGAGGCAAATGAACAGATTGCCGTGCGATTTTAGCCATTTTTTTAATACCTTTGTATGTTCAAGTTTGTGTGAACCAACATTTCTTAATCATGACATCTGAAGCTCTGAGCAGTGCTTTGCACGAAAACTATCCACAGTATCAAGAACAAGCCTTGACCAAACGCCGATTTGGTCACACGACCTTGGTTAATTTAATCCAAGAACTCCAACAGTCGGCTTTATTTGACATTTCCCTTGCCTGTAAATCAACAGAAGGACGAGACATTTTCTTGGTAAAATGTGGAACAGGAGCTTGTAAAATACTCCTTTGGTCGCAAATGCACGGCGATGAAGCAACGGCAACAATGGCTCTTTTCGACCTCTTTAATTTCTTGAAGGCAAGTAACGATGCCTTTGATGACCTCCGTAAAGACTTACTCGAAAAATGCACTTTTTATGTTGTTCCGATGTTAAATCCAGACGGAGCAGAAGCATGGTCTCGCTATACCTCGCTAGGCATTGACATGAATCGAGATGCTCTTGCCCTACAAAGCCCCGAAAGTCGTTTGTTAAAAAGTCTTGTAATGGATTTAAAACCCGATTTTGGATTTAACCTACACGACCAAGGACGACGCTACTCAGCAGGGATGACGGGTAATTTGGCAACGGTTTCGTTTTTGGCAACAGCGTACAACGAAGCCCAAGAAATCAACGAAACTCGGAAACGTGCCATGCAATTAATCGTGTTGATGAACCGTGGCTTACAACAGTTTATTCCGAACTCAGTGGGCAAATGGCCTGCCGATTTTGAGCCTCGTGCTTTTGGCGACAATGTTCAAAAATGGGGTACTTCCCTCATTTTAGTCGAATCGGGTGGTTATAAAAATGACCCCGAAAAATTATACATTCGCCAGTTGAACTTTGTGGCAATCTTGACCGCCCTGCACGCTATTGCAAGCGATACCTATCAGCACGAAGACATCAGCGAATACGATAGCATTCCTGTCAACAGCAAGGCTATTTTTGATTTGATTATTAGAAATGTAACCTTACAAAAAGGCGATACCTACGTCAACGTAGATGTAGCCATTAACCGAGAAGAAAGCCCCATCAAAGACAGTGACGGCTTTAAGGAAAGTAGTTGCATAGAAGAAATTGGCGATATGTCTATCTTTTTTGGAACAGACGAAATTGATGCAAGTGGGTTGAC
>JBMLRK010000506.1:0-2907 GCA_049241065.1 Spirosomataceae bacterium | reverse complement strand
TCAAAAAAAACCTCTTTTTTAATGCTCATATCGATTCCATGTTTATATTTGTCCTGCTATCATTATACGTTAATTGGTAGTAAACTGAAACAAAACATAAGAACTATTAAACATTAATCAAGATGAAACCTTTCACAAAAATGCTAAAAGTAGCTCCGTTGTGGCTGCTTGGCATAGGCATCGGCAGTGCTGCTTATGGACAAAACCTATCGGACAGCGAAATCAAAAAGAATGTTCATAACATTGAATCTCCTATCCAGAAAGTGTTAAAGTTAGAGCCAAAAAGCTTTGAATATGACACCCAACATTACAAACATCTGAACTTTCAATCGGGTACTCATTACGGTTTTTTAGCAGAAAATGTTGCAGCGGTTTTTCCAGAATTAGTAAAAACGAAAACAGTTTCTTACAATTTTGGCAAGAATTCAACGAGAGATGCGAAGGTAAAAACGGTTGAAGAACACGAATTGATTTCGGTATTGGTTGCTGCCATCAAGGAACAGCAAACGCTTATCGAAAAGCTACAGGCTGATTTGCAACAAATAAAAAGTAAAGTTACTGTTCCAGAATAAATCTAAGCATCAAAGTGGGTATCTCCTCAACGCAAATGATAGAGATACCCACTTTATCATTTAAGTCATAAAGGCTTCACTCCTATTTTCATTTCTATTTGTGCAAACAGTTGCAACGACCTATTGTATTCTTAATAAGTAGCACCTACCCCATTTATCCCAAAAGGCAGTACACATAAGGACGCATTAACGATTTCTACATCGTAATTATGCAGTTCAATCTCACTTGTATTAACAATATCATGAAACTGAAACTAAGTGTTACGTATTTACTTGCTTTTCTGTTTTTTCAGACAAAAGCTCAACAAATCTTATCGGTTGATGCCTCCAAGGTGAACCGTGAACTAAAAAGTGAACACCTCAAAATGGGAAATTCCGGCCCAAAAGGCAGAGAACTCCTCCTCAATAATTGGTACATGACTATCGGCGGAAAACCTACCGTGCCTGTCATGGGAGAAGTACACTTTTCTCGTTATCCTCGCCAACAATGGGAAGACATTATCTTGAAAATGAAAGCCAATGGCATCACCATCATTGCAAGCTATGTTCTTTGGATTCATCACGAAGAAATAGAAGGGCAGTTTGACTGGTCGGGGAATAAAGACCTCCGCTATTTTGCGAAACTTTGTCAAAAGAATGGGATGTTGTTTTACCCTCGTTTAGGGCCATGGTGTCATGCCGAAGTACGTAATGGAGCAACTCCAGACTGGATTCTTGAAAAAAAATACCTGACTGACCGTTCTAATGACCCCGTTTATCAGCATTATGTGGATCGTCTTTATGGGCAAATAGGACAGCAATTAAAGGGACTTTATTACAAAGACGGTGGCCCGATTGTGGGTGTCCAGCTTGAAAACGAATACCGAAAAGGGAAATCAGGCGAAGCTCATATTTTGTGGTTAAAACAAACAGCTCTGAAACATGGTATCGACGTACCGCTATATACGGTTACGGGATGGGACAATGCCTCTGTGCCTGCCAATGGCGAAGTAATTCCGCTATATGGCGGTTATCCAGAAGCTCCGTGGGCATCTACCTTAGACCAAGCCAAAAGCAATGTTGCCTTCGAAATGGAAGAACGTCGAGACGATGATAATATCGGTAATGAAATGGGGACAAAGAAAGAAGCCAATGGGGTTGACTTTAGCAAATATCCCTTCTTTACCTGCGAATTGGGAGTAGGAAATCAGATTACCTATCACCGTCGCCCGATTTTAAACCCGATTGATGGCTTGAGTATTGCCACTGCTAAAATCGCTTCGGGTAGTAATTTGCCTGGCTATTATGTTTTTGCAGGAGGAACAAATCCGATTGGGCAATTAAGTACCTTGGAAGAAAATCAAGACGAAACGGGTTACTGGAACGAATACCCTGATTTATCCTACGATTTTCAAGCGGCCATTCGAGAAACGGGTGAAATTGCACCCTCCTATCACCAAGTGAAAAAGCTTCACTATTTCTTGAAAAACTTCGGAGACGTTCTTGCTCCTAGCCTGCCAGTGATTGGTCAGGTTCAAAGTAAAACAGCCAACTTGCAATATGCAGTGCGTACAGGAAAGGCTGGAAGTTTCTTGTTTGGACTCAATTATTACCGTCATTTCCAAAAAGAGAAGCTAAGCAATGTTCAGTTTTCGGTGCAATTAAAAGACCAAACGCTGGTTTTCCCTTCGCAAGGAATCGCTATTCCTGACAGTGCCATTTTTATTTGGCCAATTAAAATGAATTTCAACGGTCTTGGTGTCAACTATGCTACGGCTACTTTATTAGGGAAAATTAAACAAAAAGAGCGTACCGATTGGATTTTGTTTCAACAAAAAGGCATCCTTCCCGAACTTAGTTTAGATGCTCAAAACATTGCCAAAATTGATGCAAACCAAGCAAAAGTAGTCTTGAAAAATGGGGCTTATGTCATTAACAACCTCAAGGTTGGGTTAAATGGGACGAGTATCCAAGTAACCACGAAAGAAGGTAAACAAGAACGTATCGTCATTTTAAGCCCCGAAGAAGCAAATCAGATTTGGCAATTAGAAGAGCAAGGACGTACGCACTGGTTTATTTCAGAGGCAAATTTATATGTACAAGAAGGAAAGTTGAAGGTATTTTCGAACAAAACAAATCCTAAAATCACAGTATTGAGTGAGGGTAGCGAATTACTTTTACCTAAAAAATCAGACAATAAATTCACGGAATATCAATTAAGTACAAAAGCGGTTACGTACGAAACGGAAATCAAAAACCGTTCGGTCTTGGCAAATAGCGAATGGATTAAGGTGAGCGTAGATGCCATCACAAGTAAGAACGAATTATGGCATAAAGCCTATATCAAGGAATTCAG
>JBMLRK010000505.1:0-7980 GCA_049241065.1 Spirosomataceae bacterium | reverse complement strand
GTGTTGTTGTTTTGCTTGTTTTTGTATTTGCTCAATAAGAAAATCAAACATGGCCCCGTGGGACATTATGAGGAGGAGGATGAAGATGAGTTTTCAAAAAGAGAAAATCCTTTATTGGATTAAGGAACAAGTTAAGTTGCCGATTCGGCGAACGATAAACATAACGAAATAACAACATGGAAAAAATATTGACGTTGTCGCTTTCTACTTGGTGGTTCTTGGTAGTGGGTGCTGTTTTTAGTGGATATGCAATTTTAGATGGCTTTGACTTAGGAGCTGGAGCTTTACATTTATTTTTTAAGAAAGAAGAGAGCCGCCGCATCGCTCTGAATGCCATTGGCCCTGTTTGGGATGGTAATGAAGTCTGGTTGGTGATTGGTGGTGGAGCTTTATTTGCTGGTTTTCCTGTGGTGTATGCTACGGTTTTTTCGGCATTTTACGAATTGTTTATGGTCTTTTTGGTCATGCTAATTTTTAGAGCGATTAGTATTGAGTTTCGGTCAAAAGAACCCATGCTTTGGTGGCGAAGAATGTGGGATATTTCTTACTGTATGTCTAGTTCTCTGATTGCCTTGTCTTTAGGATTGGTGTTGGGGAATATCATTCAAGGCTTGCCAATTGATGCGAATTATGAGTATAAGGGTACGTTACTTGATTTTTTTAATCCCTATGCTATCCTTATTTCAGTGACGACACTTGCGTTGTTTATGATGCACGGAGCGATTTATTTGGTGATGAAAACCGAGAATCGGTTATATGCCAAATTGACGATTTTGGTGAAGAATACAACGATTTTCTTCGTCTTGATGTTCGCATTAACAACTCTGGTGACACTCCTTTTTGTACCGCACATGGTAAGTCGTTATAAAGAAACGCCTTATATGTTTGCTGTACCTATTATTGCAATGTTGGGAGTTGCCAATATTACTCGTAGCATTACCAGAAGACGATACCGCAGTGCATTTATGTCTTCGGCAGGGGTGACGGCTATTTTGATGTTATTGGTGGCTGTGGGCTTATATCCGAATATTGTGCTTTCGACGATTGACCCAAGTATGAACATTACGGTTTTTAATGGCTCTGCCAGTGATAAATCTCTTGGAATTATATTAGGCTTTGCCATTGTGGGTGTTCCTCTGGTGGCGGCTTATACGAGTTTTGTTTTCTGGACATTTAGGGGAAAAGTAAAGTTGGATGAAACGAGTTACTAGATTTATTTCCATTTAACCTATGACTTCAGTCACAGGCTAAATGTTACGGGTTAAAACCCATAGACCCAAATGCTACGGGTTAAAACCCGTAGGCCCTATAAAAAAAGCCGTTTAAGAGTTCTCTTAAACGGCTTTTTTGTATGTTAATCAAATCAGAATTCATTTGGAATTAAGTAATCGTGCAAAATTAGCTGATATTTATTTTTGTTGTAAAGAGTTAATAGCTAGTGTATTAAATCCAAAATCCAAAATTCATAATTTTGCATCACGACTTATGCCTCACGTAACACTTTTAATTGTTGTTTGTAGTGCGTTAATTCTGCTTCTGCTTTTTTGATTTTAGCTTCAACGTCTAAACGTAATTGACCTGCATTTTTAGATTTCGAGAAGAATTCTAAGTTGTTGCTTAGGGTTGCGATGTCGTTTTCAACTTGTTGCATTTTACGACGAATATCGTTTTCCTTACGTCCTAAATCTTTCGGAGAGAAGTCTCCACGAGATTTCAACATATCTACTTCTGTTTGAAGACTCAATTGCTCTTTTTCTTGTCCAGAAAGTTTGCCCATTGAACTTACATACTTGTTAACAACAGCAATATAGCGTTTGTTAATGCTCTGCATATCTTTCTTCGGAACAAAACCGATGGCATTCCATTGAGCTTTGAATTCTGCTAATTTTGACGTTTCAGAACCTTCGCTTGCTTCTTTTTCGATTTGGTCACAAAGAGCGACTTTTTTCGCTAAGTTAGCTTCAAATTCTTTTTCAACGTGTTGATTTTTAGCACGTTTTGCATCAAAGAAGCTATCGCAAGCTTTCTTGAAACGTTCGTAGATACTGTCTTTATCTTTCTCTGGAACGTGACCAATTTCACGGAATTCTTTTTGTAAACGAATTACGGTATTGGTTGCTTCTTGTGAATCGTCTTCACCGCTTACTAATGCTTCAACTTGTTCGATTAAGGCATTTTTAGCTTGAAGATTTTCTTCACGTTTTGCTTCTAACTGACGGAAGAATTCTCCTTTGTTGCGGAAGAACGTCTTAATATCAGCCCAGAACTTATCGCTAAGTGTTTTGCCTTTTTCTCTAGGCATAAACCCTTTCACATTGTTCCATTGGTCTTGAAGAGCTAAAAGGGCTTTAGTACGTTCGTTCCATTCTGTGATAGATTGCGATTGGAAACTAGCAAAAGGCTCAACCAATTCAGCAATCGAGCTTTTCAGACTGAAAACTTGTTCAGTTTCAGCTTTCTGAACTTCAATTTGCTCACGACGTTTTCCATAAATTACGTCTAACGCTTCTTTAACACGTTGCCAAACTAGCTCGTTTTCTTCTTTCGGAGCTGGGCCAATGTGTTTATATTCTTCAAAAATTGCTACGGCTTCGTCCAACATTTTTCCTGTTACGGTATCTGTTTTAGCAGCTTCTGCAATTTTTTCAATTTTCGTACAAAGATCTATTTTTTGTTGTAAGTTACGCTTGCGGTCAAGTTCTAATAACTCAAAATAGATACTGCGGTTACTGTAGAAACGATCCACAAGAGCGTGGAATGTTTGCCAAAGGGTGTTGTTGTGCGGAGAGTTGATGTTACCAGCATCTTTCCATTCGTCTTGGATTTTTTTGAACTCAGCAAATCCAGCTTTGATGTGAGCAGGGTCTGAATTGTCTTTTCCTTCAACGATTGCACGTAAACGGTTCAAAAGTTCAGTTTTCTTGTCGAAGTTTTTGTCACGTTCTTTTTCAATGCTTAGGAAATACTTCGAACGCTCGTCTTTTAATGTTTTGAATAGTTTGTCAAAAGCCTCTACTTGACTGTCAAACTTGAATTCAAAACCTTCTTCCGACCCTTCGTTCGTTTCCTTGAACTTCGCCAAAGCTTCTGCTTTCTCAACTGATTTGATTTGTTCAAAAAGAGGACGTACATCTTTTAGTGTATCTTCTGATTTACGGAACGAAGCTACAGATGGACTTGCTTGAACTTCTGCTAAGAGGTTTTCAAGTGCTGAGACAAACTCTGCCTTTCCGAAATTAGAATAATCTACGGTAGATTCTACTTCCGTTACCTCTTGTCCGTCGGTCAATTGAGTCGCTTCTGCAACGATAGCCTCGATTTCAGCTTGTTGACTTACAACTTCTTCAGGTTCGCTTACAACAGGTGTTTCCACAGCCGCCGCTACTTCTGCAACGATTTCTGGTGTTTCAACGGTTGTTGTTTCAAGCTCCTTTTGCTCAGTTGCTTCGATAGGTTGAGGAGTTCCCTCTTGTTGATTTGTTTCGAGTTCGTTTTGCTCGATTTGTACTTCTTCGTTAGTCATGCGTTCATTGTTCGGCTATCCATCAGTTAAAATTGACAGACTCCTATTTTCATTGATTACTAAACTCTTAAAAACCAGTGTTTCCCTTGTGGAGATTATCTGAAACACCGCTAAACAGACAGATTCATTTTTGCTACAAAAATAGAAAAAATACTTACAGTATGTTCAGATACTGTTTTTTTTATTCCTACTACACACATCTTTTTATAATAATTTAGCATAGACAGCGATTTTGATGTGTTTTGCTTTTTATTTTTTGCTTTTTAACTGGGTTGTTTCAAAATACGTAGCTCTTTCGGATAGTAATTATTTACCCTTGTGGGCAGTACTTTCGCCCAGCCTAGTGCTTTGTTTTGATACGTCATCAGCGACCAGCCCTTTGTTGGATTTTCCAAGACAAGGTCGTCTCTCCTCAAATAAGCGATGGCTTCGGTCTTGCTTAATTCATGGTGATGAATGGATTCTTTTAACAGCGGACTCATCGCTAATTCATGGTCAGGAACAAGATCATTCCCTGCAATTTGTCCGAGGCGTACACCTGCTTTTCGTAAATACAAATTCAGCTGAAACAGCTTGATGTCGTTTTCGTGCTTTGGGTTAAAAAGATAGTAATCATCATTTTTCAAAAACCAAGCGTACTTTTCTAAGTCAGTAATCCATTTTGAAAAGATGGCTGTTTCTGTTCGACGATTTTTATTAGGTTGAGGTTTCACCCGTGGAGTTTTTACCGCCAAGTATTCATTTTTTGTCTTCTTAAAAGCTGCAATAAAAAAGCCTTCTCCTTTTACTTTGTCTGGATAAAAACGGTAGCCCGTTGCTTGATGCGTTTTGGATTTAGAAGGAGTTATTCCCCATGAAGTCAACAGCTCTTCGTCTGGTAATACACAGTTTTTGACATCAAATTCAGTACAAATCCAATCGCAAATGTCTTCGTTTTCACTCTCAGAATAAGAGCAGGTTGAATAAATCAAGATACCGTCTTCCTTCAAGCAGTCCCATGCGTCTGCTAAGATACGTTGCTGACGCTGATAGCACAGTACTACGTTTTCTGGCGACCATTCTTCGGTTGCCTCTGGGTCTTTTCTGAATAAGCCCGAACCCGAACAAGGAGCATCTACCACCAACACGTCAAAATAACCCGCAAGGCGTTGTCCAATATCTTTGGGATCGTTGTTACAAACGTAGGTGTTTAAGCATCCCCATTTGGTGAGATTATCCACCAAAATATTTGCCCTACTTCTGATAACCTCATTACTTAATAAAATCGAATCGGGTGTTAAAAGACTAGCAATCAAGGTGCTTTTTCCTCCTGGTGCGGCACATAAATCCAGTACTTTAAGGTCTTGATTTAATTTTACCGTATTTCTAAGGATATATTCGACAAACATGGAGCTGGCTTCCTGTACGTAGTAAGTGCCTGCATGAAACAAAGGGTCGAAGGTGAAAATGGGGCGTTCGGGTAAGTAATGACCAAAAGCTGACCAAGGAATAGCCTCATTGCTCGCTTCGTTGTACCACGCCTCTGGGCAGGGTTTGAACGGATTTAAGCGAATCGATGTAGGTGGACTAGCTTGGTTATGTATGGATAAAAAGCTTTCTTCCTGAAAGCCTGTGGTATCTTGCAAAGAGTCTAGTAATGCTTGTGGAATGGGCATCGTTAAAAATGAATAGTGGGAATGTTGGAGTTACGAATAACCCTATAAAAAAACGAAGAGACAATCGGGATTGCCTCTTCGTTGGATTAGCACACAAATTTAATCATTTTTCAAAGCTATTCAAGCATTGAATCACTCAAAGAGCTAATGAATCGTGAATTTATAGCGTTGCCTATTTCTTTGTTTTGATGGTCGTAACAACCCAGTTTCCTACTTGTTTTCCTTGTTTTAAGCCTTCGTCTAGGGCAGGTAAGAAGTGGATTCCGCCGTATAAGCGGCTGATAGATGCTTCGTCAGCGGCATGATAGAACGAGGTAAATTTACGAACAGGTAAGCCATAAGGAACTTCCGATGAATCTGGAAAAGCAATATTGTCGCCCAATACCTTGGTTAATGCTACAGATGCTGCACCTGATATAACCGAGTGTCCAGAAGTATATTCAGGGAAAGGAGGGGTTTGTAAAACAGGTTGCCAGTTTTTATCGACCGATTCGTTAATAACCGATTCTGGACGAATTTTTACGGAACGATATTTTTCATCCCAACACGAAATAAACCCGTCAAAAATAGCCATAGAAGCCATTAAATACGCCTCTGTAGTTTTATAAATATCTGCCTTTTGTTGACGAGTTACTAAGGTGATAATACTCATCCAGTGGCCACCTGGAGACATTTTTTTCGTTGCAAACATAGCGTGTCCCGTAATGTTCATCTTGAATGGATTACAGTCCCAGAAATTAGCAATATCTCTTTGTGCTTGTGTTAAATTATTGATGGTATTGTATGCGTGCATGACCATGTTGTAATATGGACTTCCTTTGGTCATATCGTATTTGAAAGGAGCAACAGGTTTGAACTGCGAACAAGTATCTAACGTAGCAGGTCTGATTTTACGCCAATTTGGTTCGGCTGCATCCATGTAAGCAGGAGGCGTTGGAACCCATGTTCCTTTCTCTTGTGTAACCGTATGACGAAGTCCACGAGTCTGCTTGTAGTTGTCCTTTTTAGAATAGGCAATCACCGAAGCTGCCACCGAATCACCAAAGGCAATCGAACGCTCATATACATCGTCAGGAATACCTGTTGCTTTGTAGTCTTCTGCTATTTTTTTCTCAAATGGTTCGTACACTTCCTGAGCAAACGTTAGGGTTTTGCCAATGGTTAAATACGCTCTAGTAGCAGCTAAGGCATAGCAATATTCTTTACTAGAGTCTGGTTTAGCAACCTTTTTGAATCCATTTAATTGACCAACCATCGACTGGTACGCAGGGTTTCCTGGAATTAGGGCTTCATACGCTGCTAGGGCAGAATACATATAAATTCTACTAGAAACAGGTGGGGCAAAAATATCGTGAATGATAGACTCCGTTACTTGTAATTGCGTGCGACGTAAAAACTCTGGATTTTCGGCGGTTTTTTTCCACGAACCGTCATTGGCTTTTTTACAACTAATGAGTACACAAAATGTAAATAAAATGGTTAACAGTTGTTTCATGTCTTTGAATGAAATTAAGCTGAGGGATGATATTGAGTTAAGTGTGTTTCTTTTGGATTGCTCAAAGTTACTGAATATTTGCCTCTTTCTAAGTACAAATAATCCATTTCTAATTCTGATTTTTGTTAACTTATGAGGAAAAAACAGAAAAAAAACGTTTTTTTGAAACACAAATGACTTTTCACAGTTCTTCGGATATGCTTAAAAACGAAACACAATCTAAAAAGCACTTTCTTATTGTTGGTGCAGGACTTTCAGGACTTTCTTTGGCATCTGTTCTTTTGGAACAGGGGCAAGAAGTTACAATACTAGATAAATCACGAGGACTTGGAGGGCGTATGGCCACCCGAAAGACGCTTGGAGGAGGAGTAATTGACCACGGGGCGCAGTATTTTTCAGCGAAGTCGCCCGTTTTTAAAGATTTTCTGGCAAATATGAAAAATGAGGGTGTTGTCACAAAATGGACGCTGGCTCAACGGAAATACCCTCGTTTTATAGGAACAGATGGCATGAAGCGTATTGCTCAGAAAATGGCCGAAAATATGCCTGTACATACGGCTCAAAAGGTAGTTCGTATAGAAGGTAAAACCGTGCTAACACAATCTGGACATCGCTTTACTTTTGATGAACTTATCCTTACAATTCCTGTTCCTCAAGCCCTTGAGTTATTGAAGGAGAGTCAAATATTTTTAGAAGAGGAAGAACTACAGGCGCTAACTAAAATTGAATATGACCCTTGTTTAGCGGTGTTGGCTGTTTTAAGTAAGCCGACTTCCATCCCGACGGGTGGAATCATGCTGACGGATTCGCCTGTGGCATGGTTAGCCGATAATTTTCAGAAAGGAATTACCACAGAACCAACTCTTACGCTTCATGCTTCGGGAGATTTTAGTCGGACTCATTTAGAAACAGTGGATTTGGAAGAGGTTGGTAAACAGTTGCTTGAATCCGTTGGAACATGGGTTGAACCAAGTAATGTACTTTCTTTTCAGGTACATCGCTGGCGATACAGTTTAGCACGCCAGCGATACCCAAAACCGTTTATGTCTCTAGCTAATGGGTTTATCCATTTGGCAGGAGATGCCTTCGGTAGTGGAAATGGTAATGTAGAAGGAGCGTTCTTGTCGGGCTATGACTTAGGAAATCATCTCTGCGACCTTTCTCCCCGTCATCATAGCAGCGTTTAGGGACGGATATGCTGTGTAGTCACCACAACGATATACGTTTTCCGCTATTTGCAAAGGTAAATTTTTAGCACCAATCGTAAACGAAGGGAGAGCGTTAGGGATATGGTAACTTTTCAGATG
>JBMLRK010000504.1:0-2929 GCA_049241065.1 Spirosomataceae bacterium | reverse complement strand
GCCAAACTTTGATAGCAAGCATAAACCTTTTTGAATTTAGTAAATTGCTGCTCATAAATTACTTGATTGTCAGGATTGGGCATCAATCTTTTTCCTTCGTTGGCTGCAAAATTATGCTCTATTTTCAATGCATCAAAACCAAGCATAACAGCACCCCAAGCGGCACTTTCTACCGTTTCAGCTACTACAATTTCCATCTGAAAAATATCAGCAGCCATTTGTAGCCAAGTCTCACTTTTTGCAAAACCGCCACTTGCCATCACTACATGTTTTTTTCGTTCTTCGGGACTGTCAAACAAAATTTCGGCAATACTTAATAAACCAAATAAAATCCCTTCTAGGGTTGCTCTAATCAAGTGTGCTTGGGTATGATGAATGGAAATGCCAAGGAGTGATCCTTTTGCGGAGGCATCCCATATTGGAGCTCTTTCTCCTAGTAAATAGGGAACAAAAAGTAAGTCGTCTGAACCTGCCGATATATCTTTAGCTTCCTCTATCATTACATCAAAAGCCATATCAGTTTTCAGAATTGCCTCTTTTAGCCATTGCAATATCACTGCTCCATTGTTTACTGCACCCAATACCAAATAGCGTTCATCCTTTAGATGATAGCATTGGGTTCGCATTTGTGCATCCATAAAAGGCTTTTCAATGGGCAAACGCACGGCTCCGCTAGTGCCAATCGTTAAGGCCATTTTACCAGCTTCCATCGCACCCGAACCTAAGTTTGCCAACGCCCCATCGCCACCACCTAGGATGTACAAATGATTGTCTAATTTTCCTTTTGCTCGATGCGTGACAGGGACGATAGGGGAGAGTTGTGCTTCTGTGATATGTAGGTGGTCAAGAATACTTTTCTCCCAATTCAGTGTATTCAAATTCATCAAACCCGTACCTGAAGCCATTGACGAATCTAGTACATATTCGCCTGTTAAGTGATGCCAGATGTACTCTTTAATACTAACGAATCGGTGGCTTTTTGCAAATAACTCAGGTTCATTCTCTTTCCACCATAAAATTTTAGTCATGGGGCAAAACGTATGAATTGGAATCCCTGTCAGTTGGTAAAATTGCTTACCTAAAGAACTATTTTTTAATGATTCCGCTAGTCCAGAAGCTCTATTATCTGCCCATAAAATTGCATCACTAAGAGGATTTCCATCTTGGTCAATCATTAAAACACTTTGCATGGCGGAACTAAAACTAATGAATTCGGGCTGAATGCCTTCGGTGATTTCTTGAATACACGATAATACCGCATTCAGTACCTCATCAATCTTTTGAACACTCCAATCGGCTTTAGGATGATACATTTCATATCCTTTAGAAACCTCTCGAACAACTTTTCCACTGGTCTCAAATACTACCGCTTTGGTGGCAGTAGTCCCAATGTCTATTCCTATATAAAAATGGCTCATTTATTTTTGTTGAATTTACAGCATTTTGTCCAAAACTAACACGCCTAGTAATCCCATGATTCCTACGATTGTTTCCATGACAGACCATGTCTTGAAAGTATCCTTGATGCTGATTCCAAAGTATTCTTTGAACATCCAAAAGCCTGTGTCGTTTACATGAGAACACATTAAACTCCCTGCACCGATAGACAGTACCATCAACTCGGGGCTTACTCCTGTACTCACGACCAAAGGCTGAACAATACCTGCGGCCGTTAATCCAGCCACGGTTGCAGAGCCTAACGCAATACGGATAATCGTGGCAATTAACCAACCTAATAGTAGGGGAGAAAGACTTGAATCCTCAAATACCCCCGCTAAATCTTTCCCAATACCACTATCAATCAATACTTGTTTGAATGCTCCGCCTGCGGCAATAATCATGATAATCATCGTGGCAGAACTCAAGGCTGTTCCTGATTTGTCCATTAGGTCTTGCATTGTTCTTCCTCGACGAATACCCAAAAAATAAAGAGCAAAAAGAACGGCAATCAACATAGAAATCGTCGGATTACCAATAAATGCTAAGTAGTGTCTGATACTTGAATTTTCATGTAAGGCCAATTCGCTACCCGTAGCCATTGCCATTAATAAAACAGGGACAAGGGCTGTTAAAAAACTAATACTGAACGAAGGCATTGCATTTTCCTCAAAAATCTTGTTTTCAAAAAGTCCTTGAGGAGGATTTGCCTTGATTTTTTTGATAAATTCTGGAAAAATAATCCCTGCTACGAGTAAAGTTGGTACGGCAACGATTAATCCATATAACAAGGTTTTCCCGATGTCTGCTTTAAAAATTACCGCAATAGCCGTAGGTCCAGGGTGAGGAGGTAAAAAACCATGCGTCACCGAAAGAGCTGTTGCCATCGAAATTCCTAAGTAAATAATGGGTTGTTTGGTACTGATAGCCACGGCGAAAACCATGGGTATCAGTACCACAAATCCTGCGTTGTAAAACATGGCAATACCCACGGCAAAACCTGTTAGCAACATCGCCCATTTGATATGTTTAACACCAAAGAAGCGAATCAATACGTTGCTAATCCGTTGTGCTGCTCCACTGTCGGATAACAAATTGCCTAAAATTACCCCAAAACCTAAAATCAAAATCAAAGAACCTAAGGTAGATCCAATTCCTTTTTGAAGAGAATTAATGATTTCTGTAAAAGGCATCGCTTTGCTAATACCGACAAACAACGTTGCCAGAATCAGGGCAATAAAGGCATTAAGTTTTCCAACACTAATGAGCAAGAGCAGTAATGCAATGCTAACAACGAGGATAAGAATAGACATAAGATTTATTTTTTGGATAATAAAAGAGAAGCTAATGTATTGATAAAAGTTGTTTATAGTTAAATTTATATAAAGAAGCTGTTTAAACTTTCAATAAAATACTGTTCTTTGATTAATTCCTAGCCTTACTTTTTGTCTTGAAACAAAAAGTAACCGCAGCGGCGGACCGCAAAAAATTC
>JBMLRK010000503.1:12563-26251 GCA_049241065.1 Spirosomataceae bacterium | reverse complement strand
ATAGGGTATAAGTTGCTAGATAATAGTAGCTTATTAAAACTTTGAACCGACGACTACTTAGAAGCGATTTAAATAGAAATAAAGCCGAAGTAGCAGGGACTACTTCGGCTTTATGTTGTTAGGAGTTGATAAAATAAGTTGCAATCAGTAGCATTACGACAACAGTCAGTCTGCCCCAAATTTCTAGTTTGTATTTTGCTTCGCTGTTCATAAATAAGGGAGTTAAATAGAAACGTTAAGTGTGTTATAAGTAGTTAACAGTAATCAAATTTACAAGGAGCTTGTGAATAATCAATAAAAAGGTATTGTTATTTATTAAACGGTCATATTTGGATATTTAAATATGATTTTTACAATAAAAAATATTGATTTATGCGATTTGTGTAGTATTTTTCGAATATAAAAGTATTTAGTAAACGGTTTTTTTTGTTACTAAAAATGTGCTAACTTTCGGCATCAAACGATTTCAAAAATATTTATACCACGTAATAATGAGAGGCAGTATTAATAAAGTTAGTTACGTCAAAGTCTTTTCAGATATTTGTATTATCATAGCAGTTTTCTTCTTGGCTACCTTATTTAGTGGTCGAGAAACCGATAATAAACTTGACCTACTAGTTTTGGTGATACTTGTAACTAGTTGGTATTTTTCAACGAAGATGTCTAATACCTACGACGACTTTAGGACGGAAAAATTTGTTGGTGAGTTGCTCTTGATTTTACAGAATGTGTTGATTCAATCGATTGTAGCAGGTCAGTTGTTTTTTATTCTTGATAAACATAGCTATGCACGCCGTTTTGTGGCGATTTACGTAGTATTGCTGTTGGTTATTTTGGTTGTGAAAAGTTATGTAATGCGAAAGCTGTTATTGCATTACCGTCAAAAAGGAGGGAACTCTCGCAATATTGTTTTTATCGGTTATAATGAAATTACAGAAAATTTAATCTCACTGATTCAGCAGAATCCGCATTATGGATTTAGAGTGCTTGGTATTATCGCACAAGAAGAAGACGATCTTAGAGGAAATCAGACTTACATAGGGGATTTAGAAAAGTTTTTGAAGAATAACGATGACTATAAAATCGACGAGATTGTCATTACAACCGATCAAATGGATAAATCGTTGATGAATAAGATTTTTGCTTTGTCTGAAACGAAAGCTATTCGGACAAAGATTGTTCCTAACTATATAAATTATTACCAGAGTCGCTTTCAATTTCAATTGTTTGGAAATTATCCACTTATTACCCTTAGAAGCGAACCTTTACAAGAGTTGCATTGGCAGGTTGTGAAACGAATTTTTGATGTTATTTTTACGGCATTAGCATTTGTTTTTCTGTTTTCGTGGTTATTCCCGCTGATTGGTATTTTAATAAAGCTGGATTCTAAAGGACCTGTATTATTTAAGCAAGATCGGTGGGGGAAAGATAATAAGAAATTTAAGTGTTATAAGTTCCGTTCGATGAGACCAGAGAGTAAAGATGTGAGTGCTGATGGGAAGTTTCAACAGGCAAAACAGGGAGATCCACGCATTACAAAGTTGGGAGCATTTTTAAGAAAGTCGAGTTTGGATGAATTGCCTCAATTTATCAATGTACTGAAAGGTGAAATGTCGATAGTGGGGCCACGTCCTCACGCACACGAGCATAACTTACGAACAAAGGACGAAGTGGATAGTTATTTGGTACGTCACTGGATTAAGCCTGGGGTAACAGGATGGGCTCAGGTGAACGGTTATAGAGGAGAGACGAAAACGCTTGAGCAGATGCAGAAGAGGGTTGATTTTGATATTTGGTATATTGAAAATTGGTCTGTTTGGTTAGACTTCAAAATAGTATTTATGACGGTTTATAACGTGATAAAAGGAGAGGAAATGGCTTATTAAGTACCCCGCCATAGTTAACCACATAGAAATATAGAAAACATAGTTGTGTGAAAATTTGATAATCAAGAAACATATATGACCATAGTGAGTATATGTTTCTTGATATTTAATGTAGAATGATGAATTTTGGCTTTAGTTGCTGAACTAGTAGATTACGTATAGTCATTAGCGTAATCCGTATTTTTCTTTAGTAGTACTGATTGTTAATTCCAAAAACTACTTATAATAATTTAAATTCCCACTTTGGTCAATGATACATTTGGCCAAGGTGGGAGTTCTTGTGTAGATACTATATCAATGAGTCCATTTACTCACTATTTAACATAGGGCAGTGAATTAATTGTCTAATCTAACTCTTAATATGAAACTATTCTCTCTTTTCTTATTAATTGCATGCGTTGTGCATTGCAGTATTGCTCAAAAGAAAACAACCTTTGTGCTAGGCATAGAAGGCAATACCCAAGGAGCAGGTCTTGAACTCAGCACGAGTTTTGCTAAGCACCCAAAGTGGAGTTATCGGTTAAGTTATGATTACTTTCGGTACCTGAAAGAAAGCAGCATTGAACTTACAGAAGGCTCAACGTTAATTCTTAATCCCGCTGTTCGCCAACAGGCATTAAGCACAAAAGTTGATTGGCATCCTTTTCGAAGAGGATTTTTTCGTTTGACAGGTGGACTATCGTATCATGTTATTCAAGATTATCGAGTGTTAGCGAGTTCGACTACTGGTATTAAGCAAGGTGATATCACGATTGCTCCCGAAGATTTTGGAGTAATAGATGCACAGCTGAAGTGGAATTCCCTGAGGCCTTATTTGGGTTTTGGATGGGGGAGAGCTTTTCCTAAACATCGGATTAGTTTTGGCTTTGATATGGGGGTGTACTATATGGGTAGTCCTAGTTTAAAGGTGTCTTATGAGGGCTTTTTGGAAACAACGAACCTTGATGAGCAATTGAAAAAGATAGAGTCTAGGGCAAAAGGGTATTCGTATTATCCTAATTTGAATTTTCAATTACGCTACCGCTTGTAGTGTAATGGTACCTCATTTCTAAAATAGTAAGTAGCAAGACGATATTTGTGAATAGTGTATAGCCATTTTAGGAAGTACTCAAAACTAATAGGTTAGACGCAAAAATAGTAGTTGTCAGTTTAAAGTTTAATGTTCAAAGATTTTGATAAACCATTATTCTATAATAGCTTATGGTATATCTTGAGATAAAAATATCATAAACTAGTTATCAAGGAGTACTTAGTAGTAAATAAATCAGTTACTTAAAAAGAACTAATATGAAATATATCAGCATAATTTGTTTGGTAGGCTTATTGATATGGGCTTGCGAAAACCCGCTTGAAGATTTTAAACTATCCATTAAGGATCCGATTACTGTTTCAAAAGTTGATTTGCATTTTTATAATCCGTCTGGAGCTTTACCAGAAAAGATGAAGCTAACGGTTTCGGGTAAAGATGCTGCCAATATTGTAACAAGTTTGAATACAAAGAATTTTAGGATTAGCAAAGAAGGGGTAAGTGTTTTAGCGGTTAATCCAGAGATTAAGCCAAGTGCGGAGAATCCGATTCAATTTACCATCATTGTCGAGGCTGAGGGTTTTGCTCCTGTTATTCGTCAATTTGTTTTTACGAGCCAGTATAATCAAGATTATTGGTTTCCTTTATTTAGTAAATCAAGTCCACCTTCGGGAGTATCCACGAGCGAATCACTTGTGCCTAGTACGTCCAACGGCGTTGGAAGTACAACGACTATTAAAACGGAAAATGTAAAGAAACAAGAGAATGCTAGTTTAACCTTACCGAGTGGTTCAGTGTTAAAAGACCAAAGCGGGACAGCTGTTACAGGCGATTTAAAGTTGGTATTTAATCATTTTGACTCAAATGCCTCTGGCTTTCTCCCGACAGGAGGGGTTGCGGCATATCCCGTGGATAAGATGGGTAATACACTCGCTAATCCTTTTGATTTTGTACGTTTAGGAGGCTTCATATCAGTTGAACTAAGCAATGTAGGCGGACAGATTGTTAAAAGCCTTTCACAGGCATTTAAAGCACAAATAGAACTGAGTGCTAATTTGGTTAATCCGAACACAGGTGTTCCGATTAAGGTGGGAGATGTATTGTCGCTATCAAGTTACGATGTTGAAGCCAACCGTTGGATGGTAGAAGATGACGTGAAAGTAGAGAAGGATAGTCAATCTGGAAAATTTTTTGTACAATTTTCGGCTGGACATTTGACCTATTTTGTGGTGGGTTGGCGAAGAGAAATATGTAGAGTAGGTCCTACGTTTGTATTTAAAAGCCAATTGAAAGATGTGGATTTGGCTTACTACTGTCAGCTAATTAATGCAGATAATGGAAAAGTATTTAGAGATTATTGGGTAAATTATAACAACGGAGCATCCTTGACCATCTATTATGTACCGAAAGAGGTAGAACGGGTTAAGTTGGTTGCGTATGCTTATAATAATGTATTTGGCGGTAACCTTACCCAACCAATTGCGACATCAGAAGTGGTGAGTTTGTGTGGTGAACGTACCCTAAACCTAGACATCACAAGTTTGGCAGTTCCCCCTTTGATTGACTACGCTGTAGAGCTTACTTGTCCTGGAGGCAAGGTGTTGGATGAGCCAAGTATTCCTGCGGAATTTAGAGTGCAATATAGTGAACCCAATAAGAACAATTGGCAGTATTTGCTAACGTTGACTCGTTATGTTCGCCAAGCAAGAACGTATAAACTAGTTGTAGGTAATCATTACGATTTACGTTTGAGTACGGATGGAGGAGTAACATGGCCTTATAAGCAATTAAATTTCTTTATTGAAAAGTCTAAATCTACGATTAGTCTGGAAGCGGAGGATTATTGTAAATAGTCCATAAAGATCTAAAGAAACATTGATTAGCTCAAGCGAATTGCTTTGGGAGTGTAAGCAATTGCAGAGCTAATCAATGTTTTTATTTGATTATCAGGGTGTTAATTTTTATCGCTAATAATTTTTAAAATATGTGAGTTTGGATGCCTGCTTTGGTGTATCTTTGTTATAAGCCCACTTCATAACGCAAACTAGATGAGACTAAGAGCAAGCACAGACTTTGCTTACCAGCTTTATTATCCAACTCCAATGATTACCATTCTGAGACCTCGAACTGATTTTAATCAGGTAGTGATTCAGGATGAAATTCATATCACGCCAAAGGTTACCATTGGGCATTATGTGGATGCTTATGGGAATGCTTGTCAGCGCATGCTATTGCCAGAAGGTGAAGTGAGATTACATACCGAAACAATTGTAGAAGTGAGTGACGTGGTAGAACGAAACGAAAATGCAAAATACGTGTATGTAGAGCATTTGCCCGCAGAAACAATTCAGTTTTTATTGCCTAGTCGTTATTGTCTTTCCGATTCGGACGAAATTCGTCAGTTAGCTTATTCTATTACGAACACCTTACCCATGGGCTATCAGCAGGTAGAGGCGATTCGCTTATGGATTCATCAAAATATTTCGTATCAATACGGATTTACCTTTTCTTCTACTAATTCTACGGATATACTCCTCACAAAAGTAGGTGTTTGTAGAGATTTTGCACACTTGGGTATTGCACTGTGCCGTAGTATTAATATTCCTGCTCGCATGGTCGTTGGTTTTCTGAAAGACCTTCCTTTTTCGGATTTGCACGCTTGGTTTGAAGCCTATATTGGCGACCGTTGGTATGCTTTTGATGCAGTGCAAGAAGAGAGTACAGGCGGTAGAATCGTGTTAGCATACGGTAAAGATGCCACCGATGTAGCGTTCATTACCCAATTCGGAAGCCCTATGTTGCTGTCTATGTATGTAAAAGTGGAGGAAGTTTAGGGTAATGTTGAATTCTAAATGTTGGATTTTGGATTAAGTACAAAGGAGTGAAGTCTTCCTTTATCATTCAAAATCCATCATCCAAAATCCTCCTGCCTCATAACCCAAAATCGACTGCTTTCACAAGGGTGAAATGGAGGGTTGGATCTAGCATATATTCGCAAAAACGATTGCCTGATGGGAATTCTGAGAATTGAGCGTTTTCAAAACGAAAACGACGAATAATTTTGTCTTCATTGAGATAAATGGAATCTTGTCCTGCATAACCGAAGGTTTGTCGCCCCATAAGTGGAGGCAACTGAAAGGCTTTGAAGTTTTTTCCTTGTACTTCAAAAGCTATGAGCTTCATTCCTTTTTTTTCCTGTATAAAAAGATATAATTCAGGTAAGTCATTCCGATTTAAATCCGCTAATTGTGCCGTAAGTAGGCGTTGATTGTTCTTTAAAGCAAGACCTTTACGAGCAACGCTACCCATTTTTTTCTGTTCATCTTGCAAACTCACGAACACGCTATCGTTCTCAATCCGCAAATTGGCTTTAAACGGAAGCGTAGGGTTTTGTACCGTCAAAATAAGACTATCCATCGAAGGACTTTTTGTCTGCTCCGTTTGATAATGCAAGAAGGCAGAATCTTCCTGAGTTAAAGCTTTTCCTAATAAACTATCTGGAAGACTATAAAGACTGGCTTCGTTGTTTTCCTCTTCCTCCTGTACATTTTCGTACCAATACATCCCAGCGATAGCGGTTATAATTAAGCTAACAATCACTAATATTTTCCAAGTAGCTTTATTTTGTTTCATATTTTTCAATTGAGTACTCCGACATATTTAACCACATAAGTAGTCGTCAGTTTAAAGTTTAATATTCAAAGATTTCGATAAAGTACTATTATCTGATTGCTTTTAAGAGCCTACAGCTAACAGATTTCAGATAACAGTTATACGGTTAACCAATAATATCTGGTGACTTTATTGGTTTTAGACGTTTAAATTGTAAGGAAAAGACACTTGCTATTGCCATCACGAAAGCAGAGGCTAAAAACGCCATTTGGTATGAACTCGTGTAGTCGAAAATTGTTGCCATCACAATAGGGCCAAGAAATGCTCCTGCGGATTCAAACATGTTGATCGTACCATTGATTTTTCCTGCGGCTTTTAAGCCAAAAGTTTTTAAGGTTAAGATACTGTATAAGGAGTAAATTCCTCCCCAACTGAGAGCAATTAAGGCAGTCATCGGGAATACAAGCCATGGAATCATCGAGGCAAAACCCAATGCCCCTACGGTAAGTCCAATACAACAAAGGGTAAACACTAGAAAGGTATCGATGAAATCCGAGAGGTAAGATAGTACCAATTTACCCATAAAAGCAACGCCATAATACATGGTAAGGGAAAGACGAGCTGTTTGTTCGTTGTATCCCAAGTGAATACAGTGTAAGACGGTATTGGAAACAATGCCTACGACGCTATAAAAAGTCAGAAATCCTGAGATACAAATTAGCCAAAACGTTCGAGTACGGGTAGCTTCTTGGTAACTAAGTCCATTATTCTCATTTTTTTTGTTGGTATCAGTAGTGTTTGCTGTCTCGTTTGGACTACTTCTGATAACCAGTAAAATATAAAAGAAAAGCACCACAGGAATGACAGAAAGATAGGTGAATGCTTGTCGCCAACCAACGGTATCAATCCAATGACCAATGAGACTGGGGAAAATAAAGCCACCTAAACTCGTTCCTGCAAGGGTGATACCTAGGGCAAGTCCTTTGGATTCTTTAAACCAACTTGATACTAAAATGATAGTGGCCACAGAGCCAGCTGTGGTGTAAGCAAGTCCAAATAAAAAATGCAAAAAATAGGCTTCGTATTTGCTGCTTATAAAACTGTATGATAGCAATGCAATACTCAAAATAGCCGTGCCAACTAGCATGATTCGTTTGACTTTGTATTTATCAATGAAGTAACCAGAAAAGAAAATTAAGGAGAAAGCGACCGCATTTGGAATCGAATCTCTAAGTTTTAATTCGCTGTGAGTCCAGTGAAATTCGTCAATAAGCGATTTGTCAAATACTGTAATAACCGTGGTGGTTAGTCCATTGATTACCAACAAAATGAAAAGACCGGAGATACAGATTATCCAAGGGTACCAGCGATGTTGGGAGATAGCTAAAAAGTGATTCATTCGTTGCTGTGTATAATTTTCTGCCATATCGTTGGGGAATAGAAATGAGACGAAATATAAAAATAATACAACTTAATAGCCATTACAGTTCCATACTTCTTATTAATTAAGGTTTGTTTGTAATTTCAATAGGAAGAATACTATTTTTTAGTCAATAATTTTATTAAATTCGTTTATTAAATACACACTTCGACGTAAGTCGAAGGTTTGTGTTTTATAACGCCCTAAGTTAGACCCATGAAAAAGTATCTATTTTTACTCAGCTTTACATTGCTAAGGTTGTCGAGTATGGCCCAGCAATCCGTTAAGTTTGATGGTATTGAATATCATTTTACTGACCCTGAAAAGTACCGAAAGGAAATCTCCATCTGGGAACTTGGATTCAAGTCCCGTCCACTTCACAACCTAAATCATAGCGATACTCAGACGACTCGTTTGATGCTTAATCCGAACGAGCTTACGGTACAATTCAAGCAAATTAATAACGTATATTTGACAGATCCATCTACCTTGTCGTATGGTTTTCATTGGGTTGCCATTGGAACAAAAAATATAAAAAAAGCAGTTGCTGATCTGACGAAACAAGGATGTACTGTCGAAAGTAGCAACCTGATTTTGCCAACTGAGCGAGATACAAAAGCTGTACTAATGACCACTGAAGATGGTCATTCTATTGCTTTGGTACAACGAGAAGAAGGGATTAATCAATTCGATGTTGATCATGTTCAGCTGATGGTTCGTAACTTAGAAACGAATGTTGCTTTTTTTCAAAAAATACTAGGGGCAAGCCTTGTTCAGAAAAAAGATCGCTCTGCGGTTCTTCAAATTGGCAATCAAAAAATCATACTTTCAGAGCCAGAAGCGTTAGGCTGGATGAGAGAAGAAGTTGTTATGCCAAATGATGCAAGTTTGAATGTTTCCCTAGGCTTCTTGTGTGAAGATTTAGAACCCATTTATTATGCTGCCAAAGCAAATCATTTCCGTACCCTTTCAGAACCAAAGAATCAATTAGGAAATGATGTTGCCTATATCACTTGTATTGTATTGAGTCCAGACAATGTACCAATTGAGTTGAAAGAGGAAGATGAAAGAACATGGAAGTTTAAGACTGTTAAGCAAACCATGCGTGTAAAATAGCCTGTAAGAGGATGTGAGAGAGGAATAATTCGATCTCTCACGTCATTGATTTATGTAGTACCTAAGTAGTTATTGAAGGTGTGTAAAAAGTGTAAGGTTAACGTTTAACGCATTTTGTGCCGAATAATATTCCGTTAAATTGTATTCTGAAAATATTATTTTGCGATGGTCGCTGATAAACTTTTGACTTTTTACACAACCTCATGTATTTAATAAGCCTTGAATCGTTGTAAGTTTTACATTTGTCGGTGAACTAGTCAGTAATATGACAGGGAAAGATGTATGTGAGAGTTGATCCGCTCAAAGCTATGAAACAATCCTCCTAAGATGAAAAGTCACAAAATAGCAATATTAATTGCTGTGTTTACTCTTGTTTTAAATAAGAGTGATGGTCAATATTTAAATCCAGTTCTTCATAAAGCACCGTTTAATTGGTTTAATCTGGATTATAACGAAGATGGTGTACTTGGAGTGAGTACCGAACGTGCTTATCGAGAACTATTGAACAAGAAAAAAGCGAATCCCGTAATTGTAGCTATCATAGATTCTGGTGTAGATATTGAGCATGAAGATTTAAAACAGACGATTTGGGTAAATACGGCTGAAATTCCGAATAATAGCATTGATGATGATCATAATGGCTATGTGGATGATATTCATGGATGGGATTTTTTGGGTAGTGCCAACGGTGTTGATATACAGTACGAGAGTTTTGAAGTTACAAGAGAGTATGCTCGTCTCAAGCCTCAATACGAACATTTTACTGTAACCAGTACCATGTCTGCGAGTGAGCGTCAAGGTTATGAGGTGTTCAAAAATGTAAGAATTAAGTATGAAACTAAATGGGCGGAGTATGCAAGTCAAGGGCCTTTTGTGATTAAACTATATGAACGTTATCGGGAAGCGAAGAGTTTTCTTCAAGGTTACTTGCAAGTAGAAGAAGTTGATAGTCGAGTGTTGGCTAACATCAATGAATCATCCTCAATTGACCTCCAAAACGCCAAAAAAGTAATGGATTTATTACCTCAGATTGGTCAGTCGGAAGCAGTATTAAAAGAGGGATATGATTACTATATAAATCAATACAATTACGGGTTAAGTATGACGTATAACCCTAGAAGTATAATTGGCGATAATCTGAACGATGTACAAGATCGCTTTTATGGAAATAATGAAGTAAAAGGGCCAGATGCACAGCATGGAACACACGTTGCTGGAATTATTGCAGCAAATCGATGTAATGAACTTGGTGTGCTAGGAGTGGCTAATAATGTAAAAATCATGGTATTAAGAGCCGTTCCAGATGGCGATGAACGAGATAAAGATGTGGCTAATGCCATCTATTATGCTGTGAATAATGGGGCAAAAGTAATTAACATGAGTTTTGGGAAAGTGCTATCACCACAGAAATATATGGTAGATGCTGCCGTAAAGTATGCTGCCGAACATGATGTGTTGATTGTACATGCAGCTGGAAATGAAAATGAGAATAACGATAAAGCAGAAAGTTTTCCTTCTAAGAAAATGTTAGATGGTACTATCGCACCGAATTGGATTGAAGTGGGTGCTAGTTCATGGAGAAATGCCCCAAATGCAGTAGCTGATTTTTCGAATTATGGCAATAAGACCGTTGATATTTTTGCACCAGGGGTAGATGTCAATTCGAGTGTAGAGAACTCAAAGTATGAAGAATTAAGCGGAACTAGCATGGCAGCACCGGTGGTTGCAGGGGTGGCCGCTGTATTGTTTTCATACTATCCTAATCTGAAGGCAACTGATATTAAACGAATTTTATTGGAATCAGCCTTGAAACCTCATGCAAAAATGTTTCAACCAGGAACCAGTAAATTAGTGGATTTTAGTTCGTTAAGTGTTTCTGGGGGGATTATAAATATATATCAAGCAGTAAAGAAAATAGAGAAATTATAGTAGGAATAGATATGGTGTTGGTTGGTCTAACTAAGCAACAAGACGTTATTAGTTAATAGCATATCTGTTATCAGTAGGTACTCAAAATCAATAAATTCAAAATTTAACATTGTTACTTATTTAAAACCCCATTGTCTTCAAATAATCACCGTATTTTAAGACAATGGGGTAAAACAGCTAACTTATTGTTTGATAAATTTAATATTCGAGATTCCGTTTTCAGTAATGACTTGAACAATAAATAGACCTACTTTTAAGTTTAGCCCTGCTTGAACTTCGTCTTCTCCTTTTCCAGACTCCACAACAGTACCCATTGAATCAGTAATGTTAAACGTGAATTTTCCAGTTGCTTTGATCGTAAAGGCTTGGCTAGATGGATTCGGTGAAAGTAGTGCATTTACTTTCGGTTCTGTTGTCGTTTCTTCTAAACCTAACGTTATTTCTTCTCTTCCAGCTGCACTTCCCGCTGTTGTTACGATGTTAGGCTTTGTCTGTGCTGCCATTCCCGTACCTAAATAGAAACTCGGATGAGGAGGTTGGTTATAACCAGAATTCTGCCAAGCAATAGCTAAACGATACTGTGTATCGTGCATTAACGTATAAAGCTTCTGAGTCGAACGAATATTAGTTGTATAAATACGCAGTCCAGTATTGTCTGATTTGCGGAATATTACTTCTTCTCGCCAGTCACCAAATAAATCAGCACTTAGAGAAGGGGTTGCTTTCGTGCTATTATTGGATGAGTAATTGGTAGCGGTTAATAAATTTGTGGAAACGTTATTGGTGTAATCCCATTTTGAAATAGTATTACCATCCAATAATTCACGGCTTAAATCAGCATCCCACCAGATTGAAAAATTCATTGAAGGCTTCGCCGTTCCGATTTGGACACCTTTACAGGTATAAAGTCCACCCTTAGACCCCCAACATTCGTAACCTTTGTGGCGAGGGTCAATATCAGCAGCATTACAGCGACCAACATCCGTATTTTCACCGCTAACTCCCCAGATAGGTACACCGGTTTTGGCATCCTTTAGGGCTAATCCATAGTTTCCGTAACATGAAGGGCATTCGTGACATTGCCACATTTCTTGACCAGGTCGATCAGGATCCATGTCTGTCATGTGTAGTGCATCACCGTGACCTAAGCCATTTGCCCAGTACGACGTACCGTTGTCATTAATGGCAGAAGAGCCATTGAAAATTTCATCTTTCCCATCTGCGTCCACATCTCCAACAGTCATTTGATGATTTCCTTGACCCGCATGAGCTGTATTACCTGTCGTATTACTATCAAAAATCCAACGTTGTGAGAGCGTATTATTTCTCCAATCCCATGCCACTCGTACAAGACGAGTGTAGTAACCACGTCCCATTACAAGGCTAGGTCTTTGACCGTCTAAATACGCAACAGCTGCAATAAAACGATCTACACGGTTTCCGTAATTGTCCCCCCATGAAGACACCGTTCCTCTTGCAGGTAAGTAATTGGTTGTGGCCATTGCTTTACCCGTTTGGCCATTGAAGATGGTTAAAAATTCAGGCCCTGAAAGTATGTAGCCAGCTGTTGTTCTATAGTCAGCAGTTGCTGATCCTATCGTAACACCAGTGCCATCAACCGTTCCATCTGCTGTTTTACAAGCCATTTCAGCTTTTCCATCTGAATCTAAATCATACACCATAAATTGAGTATAATGAGCTCCAGCACGAATATTTTTACCTAAATTGATACGCCAAAGACGAGTGCCATTTAAACGATAGCAGTCAATAAAGACATTGCCAGTGTAGCCCGATTGTGAGTTATCTTTGGCATTCGAAGGATCCCATTTGACAAAAATCTCATATTGTCCGTCGCCATCTACATCGCCAACACTACAATCGTTTGGACTATACGTATAAGCAACACCATCGGGAGTGGTACCACCAGCAGGGACTTGCATGGCAATATCCAAATACTGGTTTGCCCATACACTTGCTGTTTCGGATGCAGGTTGTTCAACTCCATTGATAATGGCACGTACATAATACGTTCCATCGGTTGTTATATCGTGAATGTAATTGGACGTAGTCGTGAATGGACTGGCACTTAGTTTTGTCCCATTGAAATATAGGTTGTAACTAACGTTTGTAGGGTCAGTACCCAACATTCTCCATCCAATATAAACTTGGGAAGAGCTTAATCTCATGGCAACAAGTCCACGGTTTAACTTCTCAACATAACGCTGAGAGAGGCCTTCGCAAAGTGTTGCCACGAAGAGAAGGAGCAAAAGTGAATAACGTTTCATACGAAAAAAGTTTTTGGATTTTGCACAGGCTAAGGGAAGCACCATGCAGTGTTCGTTAGAAAAATTTGGAAATAGTAACGTGAATTAAGGTTACTACGGTCTTTATATAATTGGGTATTTTAAATTGTATTTGTTACTTAATTTTACAAACAATTGCGATAAAACAGAATATTCTTCGTAAAAATATTTAGCTAGAATTTTTAACCAACTGTTAATAATGATTAGTGCGTAATGCTTAATTGCTGTGGGTAATGGATAATGAATAAAAGACGTATGTCAATCATTCATTATCCATAGATTTATAAATTATTACAAGTAGTGTCAGACCTACGTGTCTGACTATTTTTTAATGCGTATGGTAAGGGCAGACCTACGTGTCTGATCATTTCTGGGGTAATGGATAATGAATAAAA
>JBMLRK010000503.1:2109-12463 GCA_049241065.1 Spirosomataceae bacterium | reverse complement strand
GACGTACGTCAATCACTCACTATCCATTGATTTATAAATTATTACAAGTAGTGTCAGACCTACGTGTCTGACCATTTTTTAATGCGTATGGTAAGGGCAGACCTACGTGTCTGACCATTTCTGGGGTAATGGATAATGAATAAAAGACGTACGTCAATCACTCACTATCCATTGATTTATAAATTATTACAAGTAGTGTCTGACCTACGTGTCTGACCATTTTTTTAGTGCGTAATGCTTAATGCCTAAACTTTCCAAGTACTGATTACGCATTAACCATTACGCATTACTCATTAATTATTACTTTGTTGGTTTGTGTAAATTCGTTGGTTTCAACTCGTCTGGACTGTCTTTTGAATATGATTTCCAGATTTCTTTTGACTTTTCGGTAAATAATTTTTGCACGGTATTTACATCCACTTCAATACTTGGATTAAACTTTTCAGAGTTCATATACTGTTCAAGACTATACAATAATTGACGAGCCACAAAGCGTTTGGATGGGTCAGATAGTAAATCAAGACTACTGATTAATAATTTCCCTTTTCCTACTTTTACTTCCATGACCATCGCCAAACGACGGTTCATAAACCACGTATCAATTGGTTGAACAATTGGACGAATATTCGACGGGAAATCCTCTAAGTGCATCACCTGTGCTTTGTGAACCAGTTCCCACCATTGTAAATTACTGTGGTAATCAGTCGGGAAGTTCGCCAATGCTGGGTGCGAAGGATTCGTCAGAAATCCTGTGGTATGCGGAGGACGCATCTTGAACCAAGAGGTATTCCAGAAAGCAGGCTGTAAGTAATTGATAATCTCTTTTCCTTTCTCAATTTTTCCTGCTGCCGAAATCAATACTTTTCCGCCATTTGCCAAAATTTCTTGAGCCTTGGCATTCAAACTATCGGTAACATAAATCCCTTCGGTACTAACGGTTGGCAGGCTTTGAGGATAGACCCAAAAGTCCCAATCATTCACATATTCTGTATTGGCAATGCTTACTTCTAAAGACAATTTACTTGCTGTTTGAATGGCATTTACATTCGCCGAAATTTCACCTACTTTGGTGAGTGTCCCAACAACAAAGTTTTGTCTATCAAACTGTCCTTTTGCAACAATGTCCCCTTTTGTATTTTTCAGCGTCCATAATACCGTCACATTTTTTAAGTCTTCTTTTCCAAAGTGAGAAACCTCTACGTTAGCTTTAAGTGTTTCGTTATTGGTATAAACAAATTTATCTGTACGAATTAAGGTCACAGTACTATTGCAATAACGACGGAAACTTTTGGCATCAATATAGCCTTTTTCATCCCAGAAAGGATCTAAGAAACCAACTAAAGCAGTGCCTTGTCCCGAGTAATCGTTGGCACTCAATAGTTGAAACCCTCCTAAACCTACGGTACGGAAAGAGGCTTCTAATTCCGTTTTATAACCTAAAATTTGTAATTTTCCAGATGCCATTTTAAAGTCATGTCCTTGTTCGCCCATGCCTCTGTCTTGCAAGTCTTCTTGGAAAAGTTCAAAGTTTTTTGCCTTATAAACGCCTTTGTATTTGGGTATTTCCTCAAAGTTTGGATACACACACCATTGTCCCATTTCGTGGGTAACATAAGGCATCGTATATTTTTCGATGGCCGCATGGTAATCTCCGTTTGTGGCAGGCAACTTACCCCAAGGTAATCCTCTAGCACCCGATTTAATCATATAATCATTTTCAGGAACGAGAGGCCAACTCATTGCTACCGATGCCCCCGTGTAAACTCTACGATGATCTTTTGCTTGCCAATAGCGACAGAATTTCCCTAACCATTCTGCTTGACGACCTCCTTTAGGTTCGTTTCCATAGGCCAACATACAAAACGATGCGTAATTGCCATAGATTTTTGCCATGCGGTTGGTTTCGTCATAAATGTATTGGTCAATAGGCTTGCCATCTCCTAGTGAAGATCCATGATTTGCCCAGCTTGGCCCTTCTGGTTGTAAGTAAAACCCAACTAAGTCTGCCGCTTCAAACGCCGCTTCTGGAGGGCAATACGAGTGAAAACGGAAATGGTTTAGACCGTACTCTTTTGCTTTTTTGAATACACGTACCCACGCTTCTGTATCCATTGGAGCATATCCTGTGAGTGGGAATTGACAGTTTTCTACATTTCCTCTCAGCATTGTTGGGCGACCATTTACTTCAAATAGTGTTCCTTTAATTTTAAAATCACGCATCCCAAAAGAAACTGTCTGGCTCACCTTACCTTGTGGGTTTGATGCACTGACGGTTAAGTTATACAGGGCAGGATTAAACTCGTCCCATGTCTGAAAATTATCTCCCATCGGATAATCAATGACGATGGTTTTCTGAGCAGAATCAAGCGTGATGCTTTGTACAAGTGGTTTGATGTCTTGTTTAATTGGACTATTAAAGCTTTTTGCACCAAGACTAATGCTGGCTTTGCTTACTTTCTTGAAATCATTTTTAAGAATAATAACTACTTTGGCGGATTTGGCTTTAAGATTGGGATATATTTGAATATCGTCATACCACATATTATTGGTAGCAATTAACTCCATTTTGCCTACAATACCATTCCAGTTACCTTGAGTATGATCTGTCAAACTATGTGAGTCTTGGCCTACAATAATATCCTTCATACGGTTATCAATACGAATGGTAATCGTATGTTTTCCGACAGTCAAATACTTTGAAAGGTCAAATTGGTGAGCAATCACCATACTATTTTGCATTCCAATTTCTTGATTATCAACCCAAACACGAGTTTCTGTATGGGGGCGTTCTAAGAAAAGTTCAATGTGTTTATTTTTCCAAGTTGGACTAATCGTTACTTCTTTTTGATACCAAGCCGCCCCTACATACGTTTTGGCAGGAGTAAGCCAGAAAGGGAACTTTAAATTATTCGGCTGACGGTATTTGGCTAGTCTTGGATTAAAATACCATGAACTATCATAAATACTTCCTGTCCATTTTGTTTTGAGCGTTACTGGGTAGCCTTTATCATTTTCGAGCATAGAGCCAGGCAACTTAATGGTCTCTGCCAATTTACTTGCATACCATCTTTGCTGTACTCCAACATCATTCGAGTCTATTTTGAATTGCCAGGTTCCTGCAATTGAACGATGTTCTTGTGCAAAAGAGGTTATGCTTTTGACAATCACGAGTATAACAGCAAGAAGACCAATGAAAAATTGTTTATTTATATAATTCATGAATGGAAGAGTGTAATGTTTAATTTTGAATTTTTGTGATATTTATTTGCATAATTACGATAAGGATAGGCTTAAACCATCCTATGGCATCCTAGTACTGTGGGTATAATTTGCTAAAAAAGTATCGTTTTAGCTATTTTCTTGTTTCGAAAGGGGATTTTTAGGTTGTGCAAACATTTGCATTGACGTAATGTTATGGGTTCATCAAGGACTTTATGAATAAGTCACCTATTTTAACGTGTTAAGCCATATAGGGACTGACTAAGTTTTATAAATACGGAATTACTTTTACAAAATAATTTAATAATATAAATAGAAATGAAGAAATATTGCTTATTGTTAGATTTGAAAGACGATGCTGCGTTGATTGCTGAATACGAAGCCTATCATCAAAACGTGTGGGAAGAGATTGTAGCTTCGTTGGTAAATTCTGGAATTACCTCATTAGAAATCTACCGTTTAGGCAATCGTCTGGTGATGATAATGGAAACTGTGGAGGATTTTTCATTTGAAAAGAAAGCTGAAATGGATAAGGTAAATACGAAGGTACAGGAGTGGGAGGAACTTATGTGGAAATATCAGCAGGCATTGCCGATGGCTAACGAAGGCGAAAAATGGCTCTTAACCGAGAAAATCTATGACTTTCAGGTAGAAAAATGATATGAAAAGGTTGTTATGTCGATAAGTCATAACAACCTTTTCATCTAAATCGAATGCTCTTGGCTGTTTGCCAATTGATTATTTAAAATGCTTTTGCTTCTGATAATTTGCTGATAGTGTGTTGTTTGCATTACATTTTCCATGATTTCTAACTGCTCTTCTTTATGGCAATCAGAACCTAGAAAACTAATCATTTGAGCTACCGAAAGATAATCCGCTAGGTCTTTTGCCTCTTTGCCATAGTAACCAGCAAACGAAATGGTATTTACTTGAAATAATACACCTAAAGAAATCAATTGATGCACAAGAATGCGATTACTCTGTAGGTAGATGTATCGTTCTGGATGGGCCAATACGGGAATATAACCTTTTCGTTTTATTCGTTTGATTGCCTCCAACAGGTGTTTTGACTCCCTAATACGCTCTGTTTCAAAAAGTAGAAATTCTTGACCAGCCTCGTTTTTAAAAGTGAGCATTGAGTTGGGTGATAACAACTCTTTCATGAAATGTTCATCCAAATAATATTCGGCTGCCACTTCAATTTCAATAGTAATTTTTTCATCTTCCAAATAAGACCGAAGCAATGCAGCTCTTTCTCTTATTTGTTGTGGTGAATTGGGATAATAGCCCCACATCACGTGTGGAGTAACGATGAGTTTTTGAAAACCTAATTGCGATAGTTGTGCAATCAAATCAATACTTTGACGAATGGTTTTAGCTCCCTTGTCAATGCCAGGTAGTACATGCGAGTGTACATCAACTTTCAGGGGAGGGGTAACTACTTTGTCAGGTTTTCTTTCTCTGCTACGAAAGGTAAGCCTCATAATGTTGTTAAATTTTAACGGTGTGTGTGTTTATATAACGTTTCTTAGTGACGAAAATTGCTTGGTTTATTTACCACAAAAAACGTGCCTTTTTTATCGATTGACAAAAGTGAATAAATCTACCATTTATGGTGCTAATCAGCGTTTATGTTAACTAATTTTGCATGTTGGCATTATTATTGTGTATCGGGCTTTGCACTTTGGAGGCGGGAAATTGAGTAGTTGTGCTTAATAGAAAATGCCTCCAAATTCGAATGAAAACGAAGTTGGAGGCATTTGAATTATTTCAAGTCTTTGAAGAGAGGGAGTGCTAAATCTTTTCCTGAAACGATGGGGTTATCGATACCCCAGTCAATATTTAGTGCAGGATCGTTATAAAGAATACCAGATTCTGAAGCTTTGTGCCAATAATCCGTACATTTGTAGGCAAAAATAGAATCTTCAAGGGTTACGAAACCATGAGCAAAGCCTGTAGGAACGTAAAGCATATTACCAATTTTTGAATCTAGGACAAATTTTTCGTGTTGTCCGTAAGTAGGAGAACCTTTACGTATATCAACTACAATGTCAATCACTTTTCCTGTAACACAACGAACCAATTTGCCTTGTGCATAAGGTTCGTATTGAAAATGTAAGCCCCTGATTACTCCCTTTTTTGACCAAGAATGATTGTCCTGTGTGAAATTATAGGGGATGCCATGTTGGGCAAATAAGCGCTGGTTGTATGACTCAAAGAAAAAACCTCTGTCGTCTTCGTAAATGGCAGGAAAACACTCGGTGAGTCCTTCCATAGATGTGGATTTAAATTGCATTTTTGATTAGAAAATTACTGGCTGAGGGATTCATTGTTGAAATTACCTATGCAAAGGTATTATTTTACCTTGAATAGAAAAACTGAAATTAACCCTTTTATCGCTTAATATAAATGCACCTGTATATTCATATTCCTTTTTGTAGGCAAGCTTGTCATTATTGCGACTTCCATTTTAGTACTTCTTTGCAACGAAAAGAGGATGTGGTATTAGCAATTGCCCAAGAGATAAAATTGCAAGCTAATTATTTAGCGAATAAAACCCTAGAGACAATTTATTTTGGAGGAGGAACGCCTTCGTTGTTGGAGGAAAAGGACTTTGAACACATTTTTACACAAATCTACTCGACTTTTAGCCTAACAGCAGATGCAGAAATTACTTTAGAAGCTAATCCTGATGATTTGACCTTAGAAAAATTACAACTGTTTAATAAAGTAGGCATTAATCGCTTGAGTATTGGTATTCAGTCGTTTAATGATGAGCATCTCAAGAAGTTACATCGAATCCATTCGGGTGATGAGGCTCATCGTTGCGTTTCAATGGCTCAGGATGTGGGAATCACCAATTTGTCAATCGACTTGATTTATGCGATTCCATCCGATAGTCATGCTATTTTGCACGAAGATTTAGTCAAAGCTACGTCCTTAGGTGTTACGCATATTTCAGCTTATTGCCTCACGATAGAACCTCAAACGGTTTTTGGAAAATGGCTCAAACAACGCAAAATAGCTGCCATCGACGATGAATTTGCTTCCCAACAATTTGAAATACTACTGAGTCATTTGAACGAACAGGGTTTTGAGCAATATGAGATTTCTAATTTTGCAAAAAATGAGGCGTATTCTCGACACAATACTTCCTACTGGAAACAAGAAGAATATTTAGGCGTTGGGCCATCTGCTCATAGCTTCAATCATATTAGTCGTCAATACAATGTCGCCAATAATGCTCAGTATTTGAAGGCAATGAGTCAAAATCAAATTCCTGCCGAAGTGGAGGTGCTGACTAAAGAAGACCGTTTTAATGAATATTTATTGACGGGCTTACGTACCAAATGGGGTTGTGAGTTAACTCGTTTAGATGGGCTTATCGGTACTGATTTTAGGCAGTTTTCAAAAGCAATTTTGGACGAACAACTTCATGAAGGATTAATTTTGCTGGACGGAACAACCATGCGATTAACCAATAAAGGGAAATTATTTGCCGATAAAATTGTATCCGATTTGTTTTTAGCTTAAAACAGTCAGGAAGAATTTCGATAAATACGCTTTTTAAAAGCACTAAATTTGTATTTTTGCAATAATCAAACATTTTTAGTCCTAGCTTAAACTTACGTTGTCATATTAATATTAATGAGCAACTCAGACCTAATTTGTCACTTGCTAATATGGGAAAGAATACATTGAAAAATAACAACACCGAAGAGAATTCTGTGCCTGAAATCACTCAAGAATTAAATTTATGGCAACGCTACCGAGCGTTCAGTGCCAAATATCCACTGGTCAAAACAACCCAACGAATCATTAAAAGGGCTGTCTTGTTCTTTTTTGTGAGTACCATCGTGATGACTTTTGTGTATAAATTTGTGCCTGTATGGATTACGCCAACGATGATTGACCGAAAAATTGAGGCCATCTCAGAAGGAAACGATTCAGAAATTCACTCGGATTGGGAACCTTACGAAAATATTTCTAAAGAAGCAGCTCTTGCAGTAGTGGCTTCAGAAGATCAACTTTTTCCTGTCCATCACGGCTTTGACTTTGAGTCGATGTGGGGAGCATTTTTGCACAATTTTAAGGGAAAGCGTATTAAAGGAGCAAGTACGATTTCGCAGCAAGTAGCGAAAAATGTGTTCTTATGGCAAGGTCGTAGCTATGTCCGTAAAGTCTTAGAAGTTTATTTTACCGTTTTAATCGAATTGATTTGGGGTAAAGAACGTATTTTGGAGGTATATCTAAACATTGCCGAAATGGGTAAAATGACTTTTGGCGTAGAAGCAACTGCTCTAAAATTTTATGGACACTCTGCCAATTCGTTAAGCCGTTCAGAGGCGGCACGTATTGCGGCAGTGTTGCCTAGTCCAAACCGTTTTTCGATTAAAAACCCCTCAAATTACGTTGTTCGTCGTACCAATGCAATAGCACGGCAAATGCGTCGTTTAGGAGGTAGGTCATATATTAAAGGTTTGTAACACTATCACATTCAATATCTTACAAAGGGAATAAGTTTAGGCTTGTTCCTTTTCTTTTTTAATGGAAATATGAAAAAAATAGCCCTTATTGTGTTGTTGCCCATCGGTCTTTTATGTGCTAAAGTGGGGACTTCTCCCGTATTGTCGAGGTATCAAAAAAAAGAATTACCCCTCAAAATTGCCTTAAAAGAATTCGTTTATGGTGATTATGAATTTACGAAGGAGGTAGAGGAGGACGATATTCCTACTAAAAAAAACGTTTCCTATTCGTATCCATCGGCCACTAATATGGCTAAGAACGTCCCAATTCAAACTCAAATACAACGCATTCCTTTGGAGTATTATGCACCGTTTTCCATCCCATTTACTGCTGATGCCAGAGGAAATGAAACACCGAATTGGGGTGTTTGGTGGCAAGTGAGTGGTAATGAATTCAGAAAAACGATTAAACCTTGGGATGTAGGTATTGCTGGGGTTGCCGATTATATGGATGCTTTTGCGTTTGGAGCAGGTCAACGGGGCAAAGAGTTTATCTACTATTATAACCCCGATACGGGTAAACCTTGGCCTAATGATGTTGATCCGAAAGTAGGTAAACGCTGGCAAGATTTTGTATCGGTCGTACCAGAACGTCACCGTTTGGGTACTTCTCAACATGGGGAAGATTGGTCAAATAAACCCTTGTATGAATTGTATGACATGGGAAAAAATGATGACAGTTCGCCCCATTTAGGGCAAGGAGATAATCTAAATGGCAAAGTCAGAAGAGGGCTTTGTACTTCTGATGTTGAAAATGGCAACGAATTGGGTTCTGAACGTCATCGTGCTTTTTTGATTGGAATGGCTGAAAATACAACAGGTTATGTTGCCGAAATGTATGGGGCTATTTTTAATACAATTGGCTATAAATTAGCGACTTGCTACCCTGACGCTAAAGGAAATTATTCATCTCAAACTCCGCTTTCGTCCGACTGGGCTGGTAATGGCTATGTGACAATTCCGGAAAAAAAGGTTTTCAATAAGCGTTTAACAGATTACCCGAATATCATGCCTTCAACGGAGGTTTCTTTTTATGCCCGCACCTTTGCCCCACATGGTTCTAGTTTTCCCTTAGGCAATGGACAAAATTTACTGATTGATAAATTTGGAAAAAATGCCAATTGCGACCATCCTTTGAGCGTAGCGGGTACGCTCTTGGAAACGCAAAGCTGGTATTGCATTAATAAATTGGGAGGAAGAAGAAACATTTGCTTGACCAAATGTGTGGCTGATAAAGGCCCTAATATTGGACAAATTGATGGCGATGTCAATCCAGATCATCGGAATAGCCATTGTAGTCGCCGTACCGCTTTCTTACTGGCAATGCTTAATTATTTTAGTAAAGTCGATTTGTACATTTGGGATAGAGCTTATGAAGATAAAAAAGGTATTGACTGCTATAACGGTACTTTTGCTTTTATGCGAATGATTGCAACGACACCACAGAAAATAGTCAATGGAGCTTCTCTTTATCCTTCGATGCAACCCGAATTATGGGAAACTGAACAGAGTTACGATGGCAAAACATGGGTGAAAGAAAAAGCAATAGGTTGGAGTGATTCGGAACAAAAATTACCTTGTCGTTCTAAGAAAAATGCGAATTATTGGGAAGTGGGCTGTATGCGTTCAGAAGGAGTAGAGCCTACCGAAGTATGGTTAAGAACGACGATTGGCGGAACTATCCACGAAATTCATATAACTCCCGACCAATGGGAAACGACTAATCCGATGTATAAAGGAATAAGTCTGGATAAAATACCAGCAAAAGATAAAGAGTACTATTATCAGTTAATCAAAGTAAACTAGGGGTTTACAGCTAACAAAAGCTAGATTTAGAGGGTGCAATTTATTGTACCCTTTTTCTATAAATCTACTTAGTGTAAATTTTACACTAAAAATTCCTTTAATTGTTAGGATATAAAAATATAAACTCTAATCTTTGTGTAAGATTAACACTAAGTGAAAATGAGCAACGATTTACATAATTACCCAACCCCTTCCGTTACGGTTGACTGCGTAGTATTTGGATACGATGGCACAGACCTTTCTGTATTACTGATTCAACGGAAAGAAGCCCCTTTTGAGTCGATGTGGACGATTCCTGGTGGTTTTTTATGGATGGAAGAAACCTTCGAAACAACGGCGAATCGAATTTTGGCAACTAAAGCAGGGTTACAAGGCATATTCCTAGAACAGCTTTACACCTTTGGAGCGATAGACCGTGACCCACGAAAACGGGTTTTGTCGGTTGCCTATTTTGCATTGGTGAATCCGAGTAATTATCAAGTAGTAGCAGGGGATGCCGCACACGAAGCCAAGTGGTTTCCTTTGAGCGAATTGCCTGCATTGGGTTTCGACCACCAAGAGGTAATTCAAGTGGCTCAACAGCGTTTAAAAGCCAAGGTTATTTATCAGCCCATTGGTTTTGAACTATTAGACGAGCAATTTACCCTGACTGAATTACAGCATTTGTACGAAACGATTTTAGAGCAAAGCATTGATAAACGCAATTTTAGAAAGAAAATCCTTGAAACAGGGGTACTAAAAAACACAGGACTGAAACGAACAGGCGTAAAAAATCGAGCTCCCGAATTATATGAGTTTAATAA
>JBMLRK010000503.1:0-2009 GCA_049241065.1 Spirosomataceae bacterium | reverse complement strand
GACTGAAACGAACAGGCGTAAAAAATCGAGCTCCCGAATTATATGAGTTTAATAAGGAAGCATATCTGGGGAAGGTTGGTTTTGAGTTACCGATATTTAATCCCTACAGGATATAGTGGTCAACGACCCTGTCAGGGTGGGGCTTTTAGAAGCTGTTTTCATCATGATTCCGTAGGAATTAAACATCGGTAACTATCGGTCTCGCTAATCGCCCAAAGATTTTATCCCTGCATAAACACAACAACCATGAAAATACTACCAGTTTTATTGAAAGATGGCTACAAAGTTGGTCATAGAGAACAATACCCAGAAGGCACAACCTTGGTATATTCAAACTTTACTCCTCGCAAGTCTCGTAATGCAGAGATTACCGAAATCGTCTTTTTCGGGTTACAGTATTTTATTAAAGAATACTTGATGCGTCAGTTTGATGAAGCGTTTTTTCAACGTCCCAAAGCGGAGGTGTTGGCTCAGTACCAACGTAGAATAGAACATTATTTAGGAAAAGACTGCATCACCTACGAGCATATTGGAGCGTTGCACGATTTAGGGTATTTGCCCTTAGAAATCAAGGCATTACCCGAAGGAACACGAGTGCCAATGAAAATTCCAGTCGTAACGATTTGGAATACCAAGCCCGAATTCTTTTGGTTGACCAATATGCTAGAAACCATGATGAGTGCCATTCTTTGGAAGCCCTGTACCTCTGCGACGACGGCAGCCATTTATGGTAAAACCTTCGTGCAATATGCTCAAGAAACGGTGGGCGACGATTTAAGCTTTGTACCGTGGCAAGGACACGATTTCTCGTTCAGAGGAATGTCTGGGTTGGAGGATGCCATGATGAGTGCGGCTGCTCACTTACTGACATTCAAAGGGACGGACACCATTCCTGCGATTGATTTCTTGGAAACTTATTACCAAGCAAATTGTGAAACTAGCCTTATTGCAGGGTCTGTTCCTGCAACTGAACATAGTGTGATGTGCATGGGTACGCCCGAAAAGGAAATAGAAACCTTTGAACGATTGATAGAAACGGTCTATCCTAAAGGAGTAGTTTCTATCGTTTCGGATACGTGGGATTTTTGGCAGGTGGTAACCGAATTTTTACCGCAATTGAAAAGCAAAATCATGGCAAGAGATGGGAAAGTCGTGATTCGTCCTGATAGTGGCGACCCTGTAAAAATCATCGTAGGCGATGCCGAAGCACCTGTTGGTACTCCTGCATACAAAGGGGCAATCGAATGTTTATGGGAAACTTTTGGTGGTACAATGACTCAGAAAGGCTATAAATTATTGGATAGTCATATTGGTTTAATCTATGGCGACAGCATTACGCCAGTCCGTCAGCTTGCTATTTTGGAAGGTTTAAAAGCGAAAGGATTTGCTAGTTATAATGTAGTGTTAGGGATTGGTTCTTATACCTACGAATATGTTACTCGGGATACTTTTGGCTTTGCCATGAAAGCCACTTATGGCGAAGTAAATCATTTAGGAAGGGCAATTTTTAAAGACCCTAAAACGGATAATGGTACGAAAAAATCTGCCAAAGGGCTGATGTCCGTACACCGTGACCCGCTTACTAATCAGTTAATCTTACAAGATGACTGTACTTGGGAACAAGAAGCAACAGGGGAATTAAAAACGGTTTTTAGAGATGGTAAATTGCTGGTAGATTGGACGTTGGAGGAGGTTAGGGCTAATGTGAGGCAATAAGGCACATAGGCAAGGAGGCAGAGAGGCAAGGAGGGAAAGAGGCAAGGGGCAGAGAGTGGAAATAAGGCACATAGGTACGAAGGTTAATAGGCAAGTAGTGGAATAGGCAACGAGATACAGACGCAAGGAGAGAAAGAGGAACACAGGAAAAAAGTTTAAAGAGTTTGGTTTGTTTAACGAAAGTGTTTCTAAAAGACTAGTCCCCATAACACTCCATAAAACGAAACCCTCCTTGCCTCTCTGCCTTACCTTAACTTTTTCTCTCAACTCCTCTTTGCCTCCGTGCCTCGTTG
>JBMLRK010000502.1:0-1098 GCA_049241065.1 Spirosomataceae bacterium | reverse complement strand
CACTATATTGACTATCAAAAAGTGCAACTTTGCATTAAGCCAAACGAACGGTTAGTGATACATCCAAAAGGGTTTAGCACTATCAAAGAAATCGAGGTAAATTATAAAGGCATACAATGAGCAAACATACACGAACATTCAAAAACATTTTGCCAGTCACCACTGAAAAGAAAGGTGATGGATATTTTCGTTATGGATGGAATGATAATTTGCCTTTAGAATTAATTGAGGCAATAAACAATAGTGGCGTAGCGAAGAAAGCCGCAAAGAAATATGCGGAGTATATTCAAGCGGATGGATTTGTTTCTCCAGTTGCTTCGGGGTTCAAAGTAAACTCAAAGCAAACAGCAGATAAATTTGTAGGAATATTTGCGACTTCATGGTCGTATTTTAATGCGGTTGTTATCCATGTTTCTAGATTTGGAAACGGTCGAGTTGGAAAATCGGAAGTGATGCCGTTGCAGAAATTTAGACGTGGAATAAATGGGACTTGGTTTTATAACCCGACAATACAAACGGATAAATATAGACGAGATGCGTGGGTTGAGTTGCAAGACTTTCAGGGCGAAGTAGCTACATTTGAAGCGATGGATATAAACGTCAAACATTTCGGTGGGCGTGGTGAAATCCTTTACGTTTACAATGGCAATCCGTTTGACAGTGGGCATTATGGACTTCCCGATTATTTAGCGGCATTTGAAGATTTGAAAACGTCAAGCGAGTTATCAAAGATGGACTATGAAGCCGTATTGAATGGCTTTGTTTTGGGTGGCATCATGACGTTTAGCGGAGTAAATGAAACAACGGAAGGCGAAGATGGATTAACAGACCGTCAGCGTGTGGAAGAAGCTATGACGCAGTTCACAGGGTTGCAGAAAAATAAAGATGGATTGACTTCACGTTTCGGAGTATTGGCGCACTTTGTTGAAACACCAGAACAAGCACCAACGTACACAGCAACCGACCCGAAGCCAATACTAGAAGCATCAAACACTAAGCGTGATATTATCGAGCGTTCTATTTGCCGTTTGTGGGGTGTGCATCCTGTTTTGCTAGGTTATGCAGAGGCGGCAGTATTAGGTAACAAAGATGCCATAG
>JBMLRK010000501.1:0-12189 GCA_049241065.1 Spirosomataceae bacterium | reverse complement strand
AGGCGAAAAACCAAATGCTAACGAGTAGGTAACTAGCTTTAGGGCGTTCAAAACTGATGAGTACCACAAAAAACAAACACAGTAATTGGCTTCCCCAACGAATGTCTAGGTACGTGCCTGCATACCAAGCGTGCAACACCATATAGCAAGCATACCCTAATAGTGCATACGTAGCTAATGAAAGTCGCAACTGAAACACTCGCCAACGAACTACATAAAGAAGACCCAAAAGAACCACAAATAGACCAGCTACCCGATTGAAATAGAAGTATTGCCCAAAGACTTCTCCACCAAAAATATCTGTCCGTGTAATAAACACACTCCACGATAATAGGAAAATACCTAAACAGCACAATAACGAAGGACTGATAAACGCCCAACGATTAGTAGAAATATTGGACTCCATTAGCGTAGTAGAAAATTCGTTCGTTTTTCTTTCCATTTACTTTTTCTAATTTCAATAAGGTCTTGACAGGGACATCGCCAAAAGTGATTTTTGCCTTATCTTCTGCTTTACTTTCACTATGAAATATCCATTGGTCTTTTGACCAATAGAATAGTTTATACACTTCGTCTTTTTGTATGCTTTTCAAAATAGCAAAGTCTGAGAAAATGGCTGTTTTAGCAAAGTTTGTTGGTGGAGCTAATATCGTTTTATTCCCTAATGAGTCTAGAATAAACGGATTATCCAGAGGTTCAAACTTTGACTTCCCATTGTATTTACACAATACATAAGCGATGTCTATGCCCATTTTTCGGAAAAGAGCTTTATTATCATTTGTTCGTCTTCCCCAAAAGGCAGGAACCCATTTTCCCATATTGTAGGTACATAGATAGTAATACTTTGAATAAGGCAGAGTCGAAGAAGGTATATCAAGCGTAACATTGCAAGTTTTAGTATATTCCTCTGTTACATCTTTTATTCTAGTTCTATCAAACTGATAAGGGATTGTTTCAGGGATACCTATTTTATTATCTTCAACCAATGTTTCGCTTTGCTCCGAATATGTTTCCCTGAATACTTTTGACATACGAGCTACCCACTGACTTCTTCTTCCTGGATTCACGACTTTGTGTTTTGGCATTCGTCCAAGCCAACGGTATCTTGGCGAAGCAAGGGCTTCAAAGTCCAGAAACGTACCATCGTTCATGACAAAGGCATTCCAATAATGATTAAAATGCTGATTACCCCAATAAAGCACAAAATCACGGGTAACAGCTAAACCCATTGCTCGCATAACAAACATATTCAAATCTGTCTTATTAAAACATGAACCAGCTTTAGCCGTATGCAGATTTTCAAAACCAACCAGCGGATGACTCCAAAGGCTAGGATTAAACAAAAACCACTTGAGATTATTGTACAATACCCGAGTAGCATTAATTTCGTCGCTCTTGTTGGGCAATGAATCAGGTAACCAAGCATATTTTTTCATCATTGCACTACGCCATGGAACAAGTGACTCATTACTCATTTTATAGGGTAACAAGTACTCACAAAATTGCTCAAAGGTAAGATGTTTAGCCCACGGATAAGTATGCCATGCTTGGAAAGCTCCATCAATGTTGTCGATTAAAAAAGTAGCTGTGATATGCTCTAAATCTGGATATTCTATCGTATTAGGGTCTTCATGTTTTTCGACAATTTTATCCCATGCTTCATAGACTAACGGATATTCTGTTTCTTGCTTATGAACAACTATTTTATGGGTAAGCAGTGAATCATACACACCAAAAATAGTATCAAAAGGGCGTAGGTTCTCCGCATCTAAATGCTTATGCCCTACCATATTTTCCAACAAAAAATAACAAGCCTTTAGTTTAAAACTATCCTTATCTTGCTGATAATGATGGATGACACGCTCTAACTCTCCTCTGTTCTTACCTGCTTTTTGTAGGGAATAAAGGACTTTTTGAGGAGTTTGGGCAGATGATACGTATGATATGCTAATGAGTAGTAGTAGAATATATTTCATAATTGCTTAGAACCCCATTAATCTTTTGAAGGATTAATGGGGGATGTAAAATTAGCAATGGATTTGACTATAAAATTATTGAATCTAAGCAAGATATTATCTCATAGCTCCATAAACTTGAATTGGGAAAATATAGCTATCTTCTGTTTCAAGATAATCACTGCTAGTGTAAAATCGGGTGCCTTTTTTATGAAACATCTCATAATCTCTGTGTATTAAGTGATCGATAAAGACACTGTTTTTTTGATAGTTTTCGTCAAATGTTTCATGAAAAAAATAGTCATATATGAATTTTTTACTGAGAGTTGGCACGCCATTTACTTTTCTAGGTTCCCACTGACCACTTGTTGATTTGACATGTTCCACCAAGTAATTATATACATTTTGCATATTGGGTAAGAGGTTTCCAGAAATCATAACAGAGTCCGTTGTTCCATCAGCGTTTACGTTGAAGCTCAGTCTTACGATACGACATTCCCATCTACCTTTGTTAGATGGTAACCTAAAATGTCTTTTCGAACTAAATAAATCTCCGCCTTTCAACTTTGGAGCAATATCTTGTATTTCTTTATTTTGTCCAAAACAAGTACATACACCTAGGAACAGAAACAACAATAATAAATTACTTACATTTTGTACCTTTAGCTTGATCTCCATAAGTATTATTCAAGTTTTTGTATCTTTTGTTAATCGTTTCCAGCTCTTAAGTTTTGCCAATTGGTATCCCTAATGTGCAGACTTTATACATATACAAACACAAAATTACCGTCTTACTATGGAATATTTCAGAACAGATTTTAATGTTGAACATAAAAATTCACAGGCTTTAACAAGCAAAATGAACCAAAATCGTATATATTGTAAGGTGTTTCGGATGTAATGCTATCAAATAGCTTATGATAGAAACCTATTGATTCATCAGGAAAACATCCTTTATTAGATGTAATCATAACAGGGAGATACATCTTTTTGCTCCAAACAGGTGATTGATTCAATCGACGAGGTTGCCAGTAAGGGATAGATTTCAAGAGAACATCTTTCAAAAACTCTTTTGAATAATCATTGAATTTACCCTCAAAGTAGATTGCATTTTTATCTACTTTTCCGTCAGGACTCACCGAAAAACTGACGTATCCACTCGCTTCTACCCCATCGTGGAAAAAACGCTGTTTTAAGTCAGCATTAACTAAACATTTTTCAATCTCATTCTCTATACTTCCATGATAGCATAATAACACAAAATGTATAAAAGTGCCTACATCATTAATAGTTGCTATGCCATCAAAATGAGTATCGTTTATCCTAAACCTAGGAGGAATATCCTCCATCGTATTTAAATTCACCTGTGCCTCACACCTAAATTGTACCAATAGCAAAAACAATACTATTTGATAAAAAATAGCACTATTTACAGTCATTCGCATTCCTGTTTTTCGTGTGGCCTTTTTTATGCTTTTCATTGATTTTATCTTCTTCTGGTGTTAATTTGTCTTTGACTCCAAACATTGCAAGTGCTCGTGCTTCTTCTTCGCTAATTCCTGCGATTTTAACGATAGCTGATACTAACTTATCAAAAGAACCTTTACCATCACTATTATTAAGCCATGTTTTATGATCTTCGTCATTACCTCCTGGTGTATATACATGTAAAATTTCATGTAATACTGTTCCCGTTAAATAAGCATCATCTGCATTACCTAAGGCAGTCGTATTTAAATACACTAGACCATTTTTCCCATAAGTATCTGTCGATGCATCGAGATTATAACTAGGGTGTTCAAAAAGCCCAAAGTGGATTCTTGATTCGTTATCTCCATCATATGTCCCTACTATATCGCCCATTACAGTATTTAGGGCTGCATTTACAATTGACTTTACTTCTTCTGAATAACATGGGTTTTTGTCAATGTGTCGATAGTTATATTCATTCGATTCTGATAACGTTTCTGTACCACCAACTATAGAACCGTCTGGTATTTCAAATCCCTCTTCTCCATTATCCATATTTTGAAAAGGGTCATCATTGCCCTCACTATTTTCGTCATCGTCACCCTCTTCATCATCATAACCTTCAACGCTTATGGATGTAGCATCTCCGATATTGAAACCGCCACCGCCGCCAGAACCAACATAAAGCGTAATGGTGACATCATATCTCGTTTCCGTTCCTGCTTTAACATCAACTTTCTTTTTGCGTCTTGTTTTTCCTTCTCCTGAAATCCTTGCTTGCTTACTAAGTTCTTGTCTTGTTAGAAACATATCAAAAATCTTTGTTTCTGGGTCATAAACTCCTTTTCCTAGAAACTTTCCAGAACTATTATAAATAGTTAAGCAATTGTCTTTAAAAGTGAATTTTTTAATTATCAAAACAGAAGCACCTCCAATAAATAGAAAGTTCGCTTCCCAATACTCTTTGTTTGTTTTTTTCAAAAACACCCCTAGTACATTTTGCCCTTTGGAGTTTTGTACCATTCCATTTTTGTCCCAATCAGGAAAAAGCAAACTCACATCAATATCTCTTGAAGTATTTTCGGAAGCAGAAAGTCTTGCTTTACCAGCGTTGGCAACACTAAATTTATAGACTTGCTGTGCTTTAATAATGAGTTCTTGTTTACTTTCTGGAGTTACTTCCTGCATAGGTTTACAAGATTGCAAAACAGTAATAAAGCCTAAAAGTAGGCAAGTAAATCCCCATACTTTAATCTTGGCACTAAATGCAGAAATGGGGGGGAGTGAGGTTTTTGTACTTAAATTTCATTGTTGTTAAATTCTCAAAAGGTTTTAATTATGATACTATTGCCTGTTATGGCTGTGGCAAACAGCATTTCATTTGTTTTCTAGGTCATCGTCTTTACAGGTGTTTGAGGTGATACCTAACTTACGGGCTGTTGGTATTTCCAGTGCAAGTATAAGTATATTGTCTGCACATTTCCAAATGCTTTTTTACTACCAATATCTATGCTAATCGTTTATATATATAGATAAGTGATGATATTTGAGTTTTAGTATCAATTAGTACAGTACTAAAAATGTATTATTGTCTAATATCTTAACAAAGTTTTGTAGTATGTTAGCCATTTTTTCTTGGGATATTAGCTATGATAATTTAGCATTATGGGGCTAAAAAATAAGATATTTAATTGAAAGAATTTACTTATAAGCAGATAGAGAAATACTACGTTATAGGTATGAGGTAGTTTTTTATACCCTGACAGGGTATAAAAGAGAGAGCCTATCCAAACGGATAAGCTCTCTCTTTTTCTTGAAATCACACCAAAATCTAGTCATTTTCAATCAAATTGATATGAGAAGAAGCGTATAGTTTAACTATTAAAATCCTCCAACGGCTCGTTAAAATCATCAGGTATTGCTAACTTTCTATCTTTCCAACTTCCGAGTTTTACTCCTTTTGGTAGTGGAGTTACTTCGTTTTCTTCCTCTACAAACATTACTGCAATTTTGTATTTTTTAGTAGCGGGAGGCATTTCGTTTAATAAAAACTTTCCGTTCTCATAAACACCATTAATAATAGCCGTGTACATATTCTTAGCTGTTTAAATTCATGTTTAATCTCTTCTCGCTTATTCGTGTCTGCTTGGTGAATACTAAGTTAATGAAAGTTTTGTTCTTCTACCCCACAATATTATCCAAATTATAGTGTAATCCCTTGTTATCTTTCTGAGCAATAGCGTGTTTGATAACTAAGTAAGCTACGTTAATCATGTTGCGGAGTTCGCAGATGGTAACGGAGATTTTAGATTCACGGTATAGTTCTTCGTGTTCGATATAAATGAGTTCTAAACGGTCGTAAGCTCGTTTTAAACGGCGGTCGGTGCGGACAATTCCTACGTAATTGCTCATGATAGATTCTAATTCACGAGTCATTTCGGTTACTAAAACCAATTCTTCGGGGTGCGTTGTTCCGTCGTCGTTCCAGTCTGGAATATTGCTTGGAATGTCGTTTGTTTGATAAGTTTCAATCGTTTTTTCAAAGGCACGATGGGCAAAAACAATGGCTTCTAATAAGGAGTTAGATGCCAAACGATTCGCTCCATGTAAGCCCGTATTAGAACATTCTCCTACGGCAAAAAGGTGATTAATCGTCGTTTGAGCGTATTCATTTACCATAATTCCCCCACATAAATAATGTTGAGCAGGTACGACTGGAATCATGTCGTTTCCAGTGATGTCTAAGCCCAAATTATCTTTGCAGTAATTATAAATCATCGGGAAATGGCGTTTGAAGTCCGTAGCTTCCAAATGACGAGTATCTAAATAGACATGGTCAACACCGTTCTTTTTCATCTCCGAGTCGATGGCACGAGCCACTACGTCACGAGGAGCAAGGGAAAGGCGTTCATCATAGTTTTCCATGAAGGTTTTTCCGTCTTTATTTTTCAGAATTCCCCCATGTCCACGTACCGCTTCCGAAATTAAGAACGACGGCTTTTTCCCTGGTTGATACAAGGATGTCGGGTGAAATTGGATAAACTCCATGCCCTCTACCAAGGCTTTAGCACGATATGCCATCGAAATCCCATCGCCCGTGGCAATGGTCGGATTCGTGGTACTTTGATATACCTGCCCAATCCCCCCTGTGGCCAAGAGTGTTGTTTTAGCCAAGAAGGTTTCCACTTTGCCCGTTTGCTTATTCAAGACGTAAGCCCCGAAACATTTTTTGTCAGGCGTATCTTTCGTGACACGCTCGCCAAGATGGTGCTGTGTAATAAGGTCAACGGCATAAAAATGCGTAAAGAAATCGACGTTTTCAAACGAGTTTACTTTCGCTAATAAAGCCCGTTCTATTTCGTTTCCTGTGGAATCTTTATGGTGCAAAATACGATTATCCGAATGCCCGCCTTCTTTGGCAAGGTCATACGAGCCGTCTGCTTTTTTATCGAATTCCGTACCATAAGAAATCAATTCTTTGAGGCGTTCGGGGGCTTCTCTCACTACAATTTCCACAATATTGCGGTCAGACAAAAAGTCGCCAGCAATCATCGTATCGTCCATGTGTTTTTCAAAGGAATCGTCTTCCTTCCAAACAGTTGCAATGCCACCCTGAGCGTACTTGGTATTGGTTTCTTCCGCAACAGTTTTGGTGATAACCGCTATTTTGACAGGCTGTTTTCTTTCTTCAAAATATTCGGCTAGTTTGGCGGTATAGGAAAGCCCAGCAATCCCAGAACCAATGACTAAAAAATCGTATTGGGGCATTTGTATTCCAGAAAAATTAAATTATTAAGTTGATTCAAAATGCTAAAAGATTAACATTCTGTTATTTTACGTTAAAATTAATGATAATTACCCATGTTCTAAGACAGACAATCGAAGAATTTAAGGAAACGCTTTCGTAGCGTATTACCGAAGCCTACTACCTTTTTTTGAAAATCCTCTGCCCAATCCTTTAAAAATCCAGTTAAAATTGGTAATTTCGGTTAATGAGAGCGGTATTTCGCTACAGTTTTTACTACATTAAACCCAGAAAATAATCTTTTGTTATGGAAAACCAAACTCCCACTAATTCATCAACCAATAGTATCTGGAAAGCCAGTACCGCTGTATTTGCCTTGATTACTGGATTATTAGGCTACTTACTATTTGATTCAAAAACTAAAAACGAATCGCAAGAAGTTCAAATAAATCAACGTGTTGAAGAATTAAGTACAACAAGAACAAGTTTGGATTCCATTTCATCTCAATTAGATGCTAAAATTAGCGAGATTCAATCGCTAGGTGGTAAGGTAGAAGAATTAGAAGCGGCTAAAGTTCAGTTATTACAAGATTTTGCTCAACTAAAGAAAACGAATGGTTTTTCTAAAAAAGCCTTCGATGCCAAAATCGCAGAATATGTAAGTTTATTGGCAGCAAAAGACGTTGAGCTAGAACAATTGAAGAAGGAAAATGGTATTTTGACTGAGAAAAACCAAACTTTAACCAAGGAAAACTCAAGCTTAAATACACAAAATAAGACCTTATCATCAGAAAAAGCTGGTCTTGCAGATTCGGTAGATAATTACAACCGTAGAAACCGTATTTTGGCAGCACAAGTAACAAGAGCGTCTGCTCTTCATGCTCAGTTTGTTCAAGCTTTAGCAATTTCGGATAGAGGTAAAGAACGTGATGGCGGCGTGTATCGTGCATCTAAAATGGACAAGATTAAAGTAGTATTCCAACTAAGTCCAAACAATATTGCGAAACAAGATACGAAAACGATTTACTTACGTTTGTTAGATCCAGATGGAGCAACGATTTCTGACGGTGCATTGGGTTCTGGAACATTCACGATGTTTGGAAAAGAAACTACTTATACTACTAAAAAAGAAATTCAATTTACCAATACAGGACAAGGCGTAGAAATGATTTATGGACGTGGTGGAAACATCGAATACCGTGCAGGTCATTATGCCATTGAATTGTATTCTGAAGGCTTCAAGATTGGAGAAGGTAGCTTTGAAGTAAAATAAGTCAGATACAGTATCATTAACCATTTTCAAAAGACTCTTTGCATTTCGTGAAGAGTCTTTTGTTTTTCTTCACCCCAACAGGGTTATTGCTTTATGAAAATATCCTTAGAAACATATCAGTTTAAGGCCAATGAAGTCGTTGCTTCTATTGGTGCAGGAGGTGGACTTTGGGAAATCGGCTTTGCGAGCTATCACGATGATCTAACTTTCTATATCCAAGATATTGATGAAGGTCTTTGTAATCAAGAGGAAATAGACGAAGGAATCGCTTATTTTGAACGACAAACGGGAAAAAAAATAAACTGTACCTTCATTCCTGTTATTGGTACGAGTACAAAAACGAATCTACCCTCCCATTGCTTCGACAAAATAGTAGTGATAAATGCCTTGCATGAATTTGATTTTCCAGAAGAAATCCTTTCAGAAATTTATGTAAATTTAAAGGATAACGGGGTGCTGTTTATTGAGGAAGAATTGGCAAAAGTAGAAGGGCAACTCCATGAAGGCTGTAACAAACGACTTTTTACCGAAAATCAATTGAAGGATTTATTGGCACAACATCATTTTTTTTGTGTGAATGTGACTCGCAAAAGTGACCAAAGTAAAATCATATCGTTTAAGAAACAGCTTTAGGTAAAATCCATTTGAAACTCCTAAGCAAAAGCGACCGCTAGTGTATCAAAAACAATTATTCCTCACAGAATATAGGTAGATTATCAACGAAATTATTACATTTGAATCAGTTTTAACAAAAATCTAACAAAATCATGTCAAAGAATACCATCATCGGATTAGTTATTGCAGGCGTTTTATTATTCTGGGGTATCGGAGTAAGAAACAATATGGCTACTAGTGACCAAGAAGTGAAAGCAAAATGGGCAAATGTTCAGACTGCCTACCAACGCCGTTCAGACTTGATTCCAAACTTAGTAAAAACAGTACAAGGAGTTGCAAATTTTGAAAAACAAACCTTGACCGATGTAATTTCGGCTCGTGCAAGTGCTACTCAAATCAAGTTAGATGCTAACGATTTGACACCAGAAAATATTCAGAAATTCCAAGCTGCTCAGTCGCAGTTACAAGGAGCATTATCTCGTTTAATGGCAGTTTCTGAAAATTATCCTCAGTTAAGAGCAACGGAAAATTTCTCTGAATTACAGGCTGAATTAGCAGGTACAGAAAACCGTATCAAACGTGAAAGAGATGTGTTCAACGAAGCCGTTCAAGGATTTAACACAAGCGTTGTTAAGTTTCCAAATAGCTTAATTGCTAGTTTCTCAGGTTTCAAAGAAAAAGGATATTTCCAAGCGGATGCAGGTGCTGAAAAAGCTCCAACAATTGATTTTGATACTAAAAAATAAGTAATACCCTTTTGTTGTGGTATTAAATAAGAAAGGTAGTAGGTAAGAGAAAATCTCTTGCATACTACCTTTTATAAGTTTGACCTACATACGCTTTTACGTAATCTATCATCCAATCGGTATTTGCATACTATTTTATTACGATGCTTACAGAAGAACAAAAATCACAAGTGGTAGCTGCCATCCGTATGGCAGAAAAACAAACCTCTGGCGAAATAAAAGTACATATCGAATCCTTTTGTGGAGGCGATGTATTGCCTAGAGCTGCCGAAGTCTTTAAGCAGTTGAACTTAGAAAAAACGGCTCAACGTAACGGTGTCTTGATTTATTTAGCTCATTCAGACCGAAAATTTGCTGTAATAGGCGACGAAGGAATTAATAAGGTAGTACCTCTTGATTTTTGGAATACTACCCGAGACGTACTCCAACGTAATTTTGTAATGAATCAGTTCGTAGCGGGGCTTTCAGAAGGTATAGCAATCATTGGAGATGCCTTGAAAGTCTATTTTCCTTACCAGTCGGACGATATTAATGAAATATCGGATGAGATTTCATTTGGGTAGTCTTTCAATGATTCGCCTTCATATAGCAACAACAACCATTTTCTGAAATTCTTCTCATGTATTCGAAGCTATCTACTTTTTGCCGTATAGTTACCTTATTCATCCTTGTAGCGATTCAGTCGGTACAAGCACAAGATATTCCTGCCCAACCAAATCCGCCTCAGATGGTCAACGATTTCGTAATGAAATTGAACCCTTCTGAGAAAGAAGCCTTAGAACAAAAACTGAGAGGGTATCGAGATTCCACTTCTACTGAAATTGCCATCGTGATTGTAAAAAACACAGGTGATTATGACCCGTACGACTATGCTCTTAAATTGGCAACTACTTGGGGAATTGGTGATAAAAAGAAAGACAACGGGGTATTGATTCTATGGGCTACTGAAACCAAAAAAATCAGAATTCTAACGGGACGAGGAATTGAAGGGCCACTCCCAGATGGAATTGTTAAACGAATTATCAACACTACGATTGTACCTGCTTTCAAACAGGGACAATGGTATCGAGGTTTAGATGACGCAACAACTGAAATCATCCAAAGAGCCAATGGCGAATTCCAAGCAGATGCAAGTACGGAAGACGATGGCAGTGTATTCTTCATCATTTTTGTGTTAGTTATTATTTTCATCATTATTGCTGTCATTATCTCCAAAAAAGGCGGTGGTGGTAATGGCGGAAGAGGTCTTCGCAATGGCGGTGGTTGGATGCCTCCTATTATCATCACAGGAGGTGGCTCTAACTGGGACAGCGGACATTCAAATGGTGGAGGCGGTGGCTTCGACTTCGGTGGTTTTGGCGGGGGTGATTTTGGCGGTGGAGGAGCTGGCGGTGATTATTAAGATTCAATAGCGTTTTGTACCTTTGTACCAAACATTCTGTGAACCCTTAACATTCAAACGAAGCATTCCGTGTTACAAAACATTATTACGCAAGAATTAAACGAAGCACAACAAGTATTAAACGCTTTTTTAGCTGACCCTCAGCATACTGCAAGCATCGAAGCAGCAGCAACGCTTATGGCAGATGCGATTAAAGCTGGTAATAAAATCATTTCATGTGGCAACGGTGGCTCACACTGCGATGCCATGCACTTTGCCGAAGAACTATCAGGACGTTACCGCAACGAGCGTCGTTCTTTAGCCGCAATCGCTATTTCTGACGTTTCGCATATTTCATGCGTAAGCAACGATTACGGCTACGAATTTATCTTCTCTCGCTTTATCGAAGGCTTGGGTAACGAAGGAGATGTACTCTTAGGTATTTCAACAAGCGGTAATTCCGCTAACGTTATTCGTGCCGTAGAAGCAGCCAAAGCAAAAGGAATGAAAGTTATTCTTCTTTCAGGAAAAGATGGCGGTAAATTAGCGGGTCAAGCCGATGTAGAAGTACGAGTACCTCATTTTGGATATGCCGACCGCATTCAAGAAATTCATATTAAAGTTATCCACATCTTCATTTTATTAATTGAGCGAATGGTGATTGGGGAGTAGCTAATAACAAAAATCAGGCTATCTGAAAATGTCCTTTATTTTCAGATAGCCTGATTTCTTCGCTTTGAATCCTTTTTTAGAACAAAAATGGTAAAAGAAGTAACAATAGAAAATTATAAGTCAGTACAAGACTTAAACCTCGAATTAGGACGTATAAACGTATTAATTGGAGCAAATGGTTGTGGAAAAAGTAATATTTTAGAAGCTATTGCATTGGGGTCAGCAGCAGCGGAGCACAAACTAAGCAATGAAGTTTTATCTTCCAGAGGAATTAGAGTTACAGAACCAGCATGGATGAGAAGTGGCTTTTCTCACACAATGGCAACCGAAAA
>JBMLRK010000500.1:0-1840 GCA_049241065.1 Spirosomataceae bacterium | reverse complement strand
CTGCTGATTTTAATTTTGATAATTTTTTTTTTTTTAAATAATTAGGTGTAAAAATAATACTCAACAAAACGACTGTTAATCAGGAATTAAAAACGGGTATGGTCAATTATTTAGACGTAACGGGCTATGTCAAAAAGGGAAATAACGACTTACTAATCGACTTTCCTTTTGAAGCAGGAACAAAAGGTTTTCTCTTAAAACTGGTGATTGAATACGTTAATACAGACAAAGTTGAGTTCAATTCAGACGGTTCATGGTCAACGCTTGACCGCTATGTCTTGCCCACATTACTCAGCCCAATGAAAGGACTCAAGCCCGTGGAATTACTTGCTAAAAAAGAAAATAACCCGCTAGTTGACAAGGAGATAAGCAATATTTATACCGTACAAGTTAAAGGAGAAAACGACCCAAATCTGAGTGCTTTATATTTGAAAATGAATTACATGGGAGACAAAGCCCGTTGCCGAGTGAATTATCGTTTAATTGCCGACGATTTTAACAACGGAACAGCGATGGCAATTGACTTATACAAAATGGGAGACCAATTTGAAGTCCAGCCTTTGCAAATGGAATTAAGTCCCTTAAAGCCAAACTATAAAATCCGATTTGAGCAAGAACCCGCTAAAGACGACCTCCATAAAACGGCCATCAAACAGCTTGTGCTAGTGCCAGAATATCAATGGACTATTGGGTTAAATTAATTTAGTTCGTGTTCATAAAAAAGGGAAAGCCATTTAGTATTATTGGCTTTCCCTTTTTATATGATGCTACCTCTTTCAACGCTATACGGTAGCCAAATTCCAAAAACTCATCTTACGCCTTAGTACAAAACCCAATTTTTCATAAATCCGTATGGCATGAACATTACTTGTTGCAACGTGTAAATAAGGTGTCTTTTGTGCTGCAAAAATCTTATTCGTCGTTTGTACAATTAACTCTTTGGCATAGCCCCTACCCGTATAATCGGGATGCGTTACCACGGCACTCACTTCGGTAAACGCATTCATTTTCATACGTTCGCCCGTCACCGCCACTAACCTATCGTCCTTAAAAATCCCGAAATAAGTCCCCAATTCAGGCGTTTTATCCCTAAAATACCCAGGCTGAACCAAGTTTACCAATGCGACTAAATCAGGAAAATGCCTCGGTTCTAGGACAAGCATTTCTTCTTTTAATTCCACCCGAATTGGGCTATCCAAGACCATTTGGTTACAAACTAGCTCCTGTATTAACTGGATTTTGTTATTTAGAATAGGCTGTTCTCCTACCGTAAAAAAACGGGATGTTCGTTCTCCATATTGAGCAATTTCATCCATCGTTTTTTCAGGATTTACCAAGCCCCCAAAAGGGCAATAATCAGGTTGATAAAACTTACTTTGTTCATAATTCAAGGCAAAAGCCTGATGACTTTCGTTTAACGAATGCCAAACAGGATTATCTAGTTTATATAGTTCCAACATGCTTATTCCATTATTTTGACCCAATCAAATATAAACCCATCCATCTTCAGTAAGGTTCAACCCAATAGTAATATTGAATATGTATGAAGCATTATTAAATTGATACTATTTTTCCACGGAGTTCCACAAAGAGCCTCAGAGTTTCACAGAGTTCTTTCTTTGTGTGTCTTTGTGGTTCTCCGTGCAACTCAGTGGTAACAGGCACTACGCCAAAAGAATACTATCAATTTATTCTTTACCATTACTTACCACTTAAAAAACTAAAATTATAGACTAAAAAGCTAAAAATAAAGGGTTTACCCCTAATAATTGCTTATTATTTCGAAGTAATTTGCACTAAATTTATTTTTTGTTAGAATAATTACAGAATACAATTCAAT
>JBMLRK010000499.1:0-4116 GCA_049241065.1 Spirosomataceae bacterium | reverse complement strand
TAAACTCCACACTTTTTACACATCTTCCTCCTTGTATTAGATAGCTGATTACGAGCAATCGTATCGTGTTAGGCACCGTTTTTCTGCCTTATTTCCCCTGATATTGTATGAATATTTTTTATGAACCTCAAATTCAAAAGACACTTTTGTTAAATGAGGAGGAGTCTCGCCATGCGGTAAAGGTCTTACGGTTAAATGTAGGCGACAAAATTCACGTAGTGGATGGAATGGGAGGCTTGTTTACGTGTGAAATTACGAAGCCACATGACAAAAAGTGTGAAGTTCGGATTTTGGAATCGGTCTTAGAGTTTGAAAAACGTTCGTATTATATTCACTTGATTATCGCTCCAACCAAAAACCTAGATCGTATGGAATGGATGGTGGAGAAATGCGTAGAAATGGGGATAGATGAACTTTCTTTTATCCAGACTCGTTACTCAGAAAGAAAAGAATTAAAGACGCAACGAATTGAGAAGATTGCCGTAGGGGCAATGAAACAGTCGTTGAAGGCATTTTTACCGAAAATCAATGAAATGATTTCGTGGAAAGAATTCCTAAAAAAAGACATTACTGCTGGGCAATTGTTTATTGCTCATTTGGAAGAAGGTGAACGAACTCTTTTGCAAAAAGCAGTTCAACCTAATGGTATTTACCGTATTCTGATTGGACCTGAAGGTGATTTTACACCCGATGAGATTGCTCAAGCTTTTGAAAAAGGCTTTAAACCCGTGAGTCTTGGAAATAGCCGATTACGTACCGAAACGGCAGGATTAGCCGCTTGTCACACCTTTAATTTATTGAACGAATCATGATGATTTATAAAAAACAGCCTTGGTTTTTAGCTTGTTTGTTGTTATTTGCTTCGTTGATGGAAGTGAATGCACAGGCAGCTTTTAAAATTGCCAAAATGAAATACGGAGGTGGGGGAGACTGGTATTGTAACAAAACTTCATTGGGTAATTTAATCAAATTTTGTAACTCAAATTTAAGAGCAAATATTGCCACTGAAGAGGATATTGTAGAGGTTGGTAGCCCTGAATTATTTACGTATCCATTTGTCCATTTAACAGGGCATGGAAACGTTGTTTTTACTGATGCAGAAGCCCAAAACCTTCGTCGTTATTTATTGGCTGGTGGTTTTTTACATATTGATGATAATTATGGCTTGGATAAATACATCCGTCGAGAAATGAAAAAAGTATTTCCCGAACTGACTTTTATCGAAGTGCCTTTTAATCATCCTGTTTATAGTCAGAAGTTTAAGTTTACGAACGGTTTACCGAAAGTTCATGAACACGATGGTAAAGCTCCTCAGGGTTTTGGCTTGCTGTATCAAGGGCGTTTGGTTTGTTTTTACAGCTATGAATGCGATTTGGGTAATGGCTGGGAAGATCAGTCTGTTTATAACGATTCGGAAGCGGTTAGACAAAAAGCCTTACAAATGGGAGCAAACCTTGTTTCCTTTGCGTTGAGTAGCTATTAGTAATGAAATAGTTTTATTGAAGTAAGTGTGTCACGTAGAAAATTCTAAACATTTGTCCTAGACAAAGAGTACTCTTGTTAATAATCAATTTTTAATTTTTTATACATTATGCAACTTGTATTACCTGCATTTATCATTCACTGGTATTTGTCTCTATTTAGTCAAACGTTCTTTTTGCATCGTTATTCAGCTCATAAAATGTTCATTATGAACAAGTTTTGGGAGCGTTTTTTCTATTTCTTAACGTATGTATCGCAAGGTTCTTCGTACCTAAGCCCACGTGCGTATGCGATTTTACACCGTATGCACCACGCATTTAGTGATACAGAAAGAGATCCACATTCGCCACATTTTACCAAAAATGTGTTTACAATGATGTGGAAGACAAAAGATATTTATAACGCTTTATTAAATAATTCAACTAAAATTGAAGAGCGATTCGATAAGAACTACCCGTATTCAACGTTCATCGAAAAGTTAGGAGATCACTGGGCTTCTCGTTTAGGTTGGGGAGTGGCGTACATCGCTCTTTACATTGTTGGTTACGTTTATTTTGATATGCACTGGGCTTTCTTTTTCTTATTGCCTGTTCATTTCTTGATGGGACCGATTCATGGTGCGGTTGTTAACTGGTCTGGTCATAAGTATGGCTATCAAAATTATGACAACAACGATAAGTCAAAAAACTCATTGATTTTTGACTTCTTGATGATGGGTGAATTATTCCAAAACAACCACCATAAGTTACCAAACAGCATGAATTTTGGTTCTAAATGGTACGAAATTGACCCTACGTATCCAATCATCAAGTTATTGACCTTCTTACGTATTATTAAACCAAACTTGAGCAAACCTGCTGATGCAGAATTTTAAGTACTAGGATAAAATAAGAGGGTGTAAAAACCTATAAGGTTTAGTTCGTAATTGCCTTATTGTTAGGTTTATAACCGAAACCTTATAGGTTTATCCCAAAAAATCCCTGTACTTAATACGATAATAAAAAGCCCAACGTTCTTGTAGCGTTGGGCTTTTTGTTTGGCTCATTTGTGTTGTATTGAACCTCTTTAAAACATGAAAACACTTCTCTACATTCGCTTATTGCAGGGTATTAGACAGTTGCGTAAGGCAGGGGTATTTCCTACAGTTTTGTTGCTTCTTGGCTGTTTTCTGATTTTTTATAAAATTCATCAACTCAAGATTGAATCTAGGGAAGAACGCTTGCTTCTGTCATTTTTGTGTGGGAGTTTTCTTTGGGGAATACAAGTGGCAAGAAAGGATAAGCGTTTTTTAGAAATGCTTTACCCTGAGCATTTTAGTAACTATATTCGTCTTGAATACCTACTTTTCTCACTGCCCTTTACCTTAGTTTTTTTGTTCTCTTCTGTTAAAATGATAGCGTTTGGTCTGGTAGTTTCGTGTTTGCTTGTACCCCTAGTGAAAAAAACGATAGCACTAAAAAAGGGAACGTCAATCATTCTGCTTAAAGCCTTGATTCCGCCCGCTAATTTTGAATGGAATGCAGGAATGCGTAAGCATCAGTATGCTATTTTACTTCTTTATGTCATTGGTTTGGTTCTTAGCTTTTTCCATGTAGCTGGTTTTCTGGCTCTCAGTATCATTTGTTTGATTACGAATACTTTTTTTCAAGAATCGGAAAGTTATGTCGTACTGACTTTAACAGCCCAAGATGAAAAGGCTTTTTTACATTCTAAATTAGGAACTCAATTGAGCTTATTTTTAAAAATTACGTTCCCGTTATTTGTGATATATCTTCTGCAATATCCTCAATACTGGATAGTTTGTACTGCTCTATATAGTACTTACATCGTTAATTATCTGGTATTTATTTTGAGCAAATACAAGGCATATTATCCAAACACCAAGGCAACAGGAAACAATGTTTTATTAGGTTTTGTGATATTATCCCTACTTGTTCCCTTTTTTCTACCAATGTCCTTTGTTTTAATTGGCCTTTATTACAAAAAAGCACTCACGCATTTACGCCCTTATTTTAGATAAAATTCCATCTCTTAGCTGATTATCATCATGTTAGAACTTCGATCTATTGTTTATTCTTACGACCAAATAAACGTCTTAAACAAGCTCTCTTTATCGTTACCTAGTGCTAAAATTCACGGTTTAATAGGACTGAATGGTGCAGGAAAAACTACGTTGTTAAACTGTATTTACGGTTTTTTAACTCCCGAATCGGGAACAATTACTTGGAATGAAAAGGCATTAGATAGGAGAGATGTCGCTTTTCTGGAGACTACTAATTTCTTCTATTCCGATATTACAGGGCGTGAATATCTGTCGATTTTTCCAGACAAATCAGGGGTATTTGATTTAAACTCTTGGCAGACATTATTGCAGTTGCCTCTTGATGAATTAATAGAAGAATACTCGACAGGGATGAAGAAGAAATTGGCACTTTTGGCTATTTTAAAATTAGATAGGCAAGTCATTATTTTGGATGAACCTGCTAATGGATTAGACCTCGAAAGTAATCATCTATTAGAGAAAATTATGCGTATTTTGTGTGATAGAGGAAAAACCATAATCCTAACTTCTCACATTATCAGTTCTCTATTGACCATTTGTGACGAAGTTCATTGGCTAAAAGCAGGAAAAAT
>JBMLRK010000498.1:0-4134 GCA_049241065.1 Spirosomataceae bacterium | reverse complement strand
TTTTTCTTCAACCAAGCCCTCACAGGTTCATCGTAATATTTTAAGGCAAGGTATGCAATAGCGAATGCTGAAAGTAACCCAACAAGGCCTACTTTATATCCATCCATCGCTGAGGGTTTATCTTTCACAACCCACATCGTATAGACATAAATGATTGGATAATGGGTAATGTATAAAGGGTAAGATATATCTCCTGACCACTTACAAATCTTTGCCCAACGACCTGCAATTTGTCCTCCAGCACCTGCCGCAACAACCATTGGGAAGGCAATCATAATGCAAAATGATTCGTATAATCCATTCCATTGGAAAGTAGGCAGGAAGAAAAGAATGATTAACACCCAAGAACAAACAATGTAGGCATTGGGAATATGAATGAGTTTTCCTGTTCTAAACAATAACAAACCCGCAAAGAAAGGGAACATCATTCGAACATTACCAATCCAAAAGGTTTCATAACTCCAACCTGTTGCCACATCGCCACGATGTACAGCAACGGCTGTTAAAACAATTCCACTGAGAATCACGACAATCCATAACACAATTAGGCTCATTTTTCTTCCGAAAAGAGCATAAAGCAAATTGGCAATGTATTCTTGGAGTAGCGACCAACAAGGGCCGTCTAAGGGATGGGTTTCGCCCCAACCTCTAACATCGGGAGCGGGTAATAAAGTAAAGCTAATTAGGGTAACGCCTATCAATTTCAAGAAACCTGTATCGACAAATTTATTGGTATAAGGGTCTAGCCAAAAGCTGATAGCCCCTAAAATCACCCCTAAAATAACAAGCGGATGAAGGCGAATTAAACGGATTTTGAAGAACTCTTTGGTACTCATTTTCTCCCAACGGTCGTCATAAGCATAACCCACGACAAAACCTGAAAGCAGAAAAAAGAAATCGACAGCCAAGTAGCCATGGTGCATCGGGTGATTTGCCATGACTGGGAAATAGGCTTCGTAAAAGTGAAAAATTACGACGAGCAATGCAGCAGTACCTCGAAGTCCATCCAAAATGGGGTAGTGTGGTTTCATATAAGATTGTTTTTGAAAAATGGTTAACTTGGGAGAGTGGAAAGATTAGCGTTAAGGTAGAAAGTTTGACGTTGATGAGTTTAAAAACTTCATCCCAATTTTACTTGGCAATGTTTCTTTTATAGCAAAGCTATCTAAACTTTTTCAACACGGGTGAATAAATTCACCCGCTAAGTGGAATACTTGGTTAGCTACTAGCCTCAGCATTTCCCACTCATCTACTTTTTACTTTAAGCTTTAAACTCATTTACTTTTTACTCTAATCTCCTCCTTTCCAAGTTAGCCTTTTTCAAAAAAAATGCTATCCCGATTAACGGTTGAATTTAATCCGTAAAGCTGTTGCACTGTACTTCCCTCCTACAAAACTGCTGACAACCTCCGCTCCAAATAGCTTACCAATTCCCAAAATACCATAGCCAACTTCGAGGTAGTTAAACGACTGTTTAGGAAGCGATAATACATTCATAAAAATGGATTCTTTTAAGCCATATAACCGTAAAACATTCGATTGAGTAAGCAAGAATTTATCAAAATCATTCGACAAAAAGCACTCTAAATAATTACCTCTGGTGCTGTGGAGGTAATACTCCAAGTTACGAAAGGCATCAAATCGGAATGACCGTAAAATGGTCTGATTGCCGTTAAAATGACGAAAATCTGAGAAATAAATAGGGGCTTTCAAATAGTCTCCATAAGTAGCTTGTACATGGAATGTACCTACTTTGGTTATCTCAAAAAGTTGTTCATAACTTGCTTCTAAGCGATTGAAATTAGCGTCTGAAAAACCATTACTCGACGAGAAAGTCAGCGTTGGATTGCCTTTGTTAATCACATAATTTCTCCCATTGAACACACTCGTTTTAGCAAAAGGACGAATCGACACACTTGCATCTAGCACAAAGTTTTTAGGATTTACCCAATTATTGGTTGTCATTTCTACATTTTGTGGCGTGTTCGAAGAAAATTCCTTGTCCTTGGTATCAATCCACGGACGAAGAGTTTGAGTATTTTCTAAAGCATTTCGTTCGGCATATTCCATCGAAATCACACTTGTAAAGTGCGAAGACCAACGTTGTTTGTACTGAAAATTAAGGTACTGTTTTCCGTAAAACTTGGCATAGTTTTCTTCACCCAAAAGCGTGTAAAGTGTATTAGCAAAGGTCGAAATCGGCTTATTCTCATTAAATTGCTGAATAAATCGGCCGCCAGATACCTCAAAAGAATGGTAGTTTTTCAGATAATAATAGCCCAACTTCCAGTTCAGCGTTTTTCGCCCGATGGCATAACGCAAGGTTCCATAAAGCGAGGTACGTTTGGTCAATTTTTCACGAGTATCGTAATTTAAACCCGCCTGTACAAAATAACCATCTACGGTATTTACAAAATCTAACAGCCCCACTTGACTGATAGGCGATGTGTAGGTAAGCGAGCGAGGATAAAAATTGTATAGATTATCACGTTTGCCATAATTATAGGTTTTGCCTGATAATAAGTTACTTAGTTTAAACACAGGCAAATTACGAATGGAGTCTTTTTTAAACGCCACTTCATTAACTTTCTCTAAACTATCCGCTTGTTGATAGCCCTTTGTTTCGAGTTCTGTAAGTGGAATCTGACGCTCTGCATCCCAGAAGCTGGCACTCCTTTTTTTATATAACGAATCGACTTCAATCGAATAAGAACGTACTACATCAGTCGCTTCTCCTTGCTCTTTTCGTTCTTTTTTATCGGCTTTCTCCGTTTTTTTCAAAAACTTATCCAGTTGTTTTCGGGTCAATTGCTTTTGATTCAAGACTGTTTGAGCATCTACTTTTTCTTTCTTAATCACTTTTGCTTCTGCCTTGTCAATTTTCTCATCAATCACCACAGGACTTTGATGAAACTTTTGATTAACGGTTAGATTATATCCTTTAATCGTTGTGGCGTAATTAAAAAAGCCTTTAAATCCAAAGCTGTCAAAATCCGAACGAAAAGTATAACTGATAGGTAACCACACCTCTTTAAATGGTGCATAAATGGTTTTAATACTGTTAGCAAAACCATCTCCAGCAAACTTCAAATCAAGACTATGAATGTACCACGAGTCTTCGATGATGTTAATGATTCCTTCAAAGACATTTTCACCTTTTACTTTGGGAATCACCCGAATACGGTCGATAGTCCTACCATTTTCTATAAATTCTCCTTCAAATTTAAAGCGATAATAGGCCAAGGCACTAGGAGACAAAGGAGAGATTATATCCCCATAAACTTTAGGTGAATAGAAATTCACCCTCGACGACGTGATAAAGCGAGTCCCTTGTGATTCGAGCTGTTTGGGTAAATTATTTCGAGTAGAAATGACTTTCTCACTTACCGAACTAGGTTGTTTGAATTGTACCTCATTGATGGATTCCATGACATAGACTTGCCCTATTTTTAAGCCTAAATCTTTTTCGATTTTCTTACCTGCCATCATTTTCATCAACGACGAAACCTCCTTTACCTGTGCTGTTCCTTTGAGATAGGTACGTGCGGTATAAGTAGCTAATTCTAAGACTTTAAAGCGAGCCATCGAAATGGTTTTTCGCATGATGGTATAAGCAGGATCTTCGCTTTTAGCTGAAAAACGAACTTCGTTTAGGGTAACCGTTTGTTCTTGTAAGACCACATCCAGCCGCTGTACGGTCTCGTCAATGCTAACAACTTTTTCTAAAGGTTTATGACCTAAGTATTGAAAAATGAGCGTATAGACTCCCTTGTCCAAACTTAATTCATACTGACCAGCTTCGTTGGCCATCGTTCCTTTGGAACTTTCTTTAATGAGGATAGAAGCAAAAGGAAGTATTTCTCCCTGAGCATTTTTGATAGTACCTTTCACTCCCCCAGCAAAGGAAGTAAAATGAAGGAAAAGACATAAAAATAGCAGTTGATAGTATCTCATACGAAAAAGTTTAAAGTGCTTTCAATTTGAAGACTATAGCAAATTAAAAATAAAATTGATAAGAACACGGCTAGATAAAGGTAATTTAGAAACTTTAACAAATTAAAGTCTTTCTTATTATTTTGATAATTAAGCTATTCGAAGGTTATTCTTTTGTGTACTTAGGTTAAAACTAAACAA